>NZ_JAAHHS010000104.1 GCF_010692395.1 Moorena sp. SIO3H5 | reverse complement strand
GACACTTTCTCCCATCAGTATCACTCCCGATAGTCCTCGGGTGAGTTTTTTCTTCCATGGTGCGACGACTAATCAAAGCGTAAACTTTGCTGTTGGTGGTGCTCAAACCGGAGTGTCTGGCCTTGGTGAGTTCGAAGCATTGTCCCCGGGATTACTGACCCAAGTAGCAGGGTTCACCAATGACCTAATCGTATCTGATCAGATGGCTGACCCCAACGCCCTATATATTCTGTGGTTGGGTGGCAATGATTATCAGAGTATGGATATTCCTAATCCTACTCAGGTCGTGGGCAATATAGAGACAGCCCTGAACTCCCTGTATAACTTTGGTGCTCGCAATTTCCTAGTGCTTAACTTACCAGATTTGGGAAAGATACCTCAATCGCTGAGACTAAATAGTGTATTATCGTCTAGCCTCACAGATTTGACCGAGCAGCATAACTCTGTATTGGACTCCAGGCTTAACATTTTGAGGCAATCTTTACCTGACATTAACTTGATATCCGTTGATCAGTATGACCTATTTAATCAGATTTTGACCAATCCTGGAAACTTTGGTTTCACGAATGTGACGGAAGAGTGCTTAGATGGAACAACGTTTATTGCTTGTGCTAATCCAGACGAGTTTTTATTCTGGGATAGCACCCACCCAACGACAGCTGGCCATAAGATCCTAGCGGAATTAACAATAGCCGCACTGAAGTCCCAAAACAAGGTTAATACTAAGGCTAAGACTAAGTCTGTACCAGCAGCAGTGTCTTCTGCCTCCTTAGGAGTTATAGGGGTTGCGTGGTTGTTTCGGAAACAGTTGAATAAATGCTGCTAGAGTTTAGTATTAACTAAAACACAGTGGCAGCTTCCCGAGCTGTCACCGTTGATACTAAATTGATACTTAATAGTTTGATACTACTATTGGTAAATTCTATGGGTAAATTGCTGAATCGATAGCAGCTTCATTGAATTTATTCCTTGACAATTTTCAGGATAACATTATTAATGTTACGGGGAGTTTTCATATAGAGTTTATCCTTTTCTGTCTACAATACTCGTTCTATAATTCGGCGCACTTCTAGGGGAGCAGTGATAGTAGTAATCACACTTACCAATTCCCGATTACCAATTATCAATTACCCAGGCTTTATAAGATTGACCTTTGGTCACGCTACGCGATCGATATTATCGATGTTTTGTTTACGAAAATTATACCAGATCTAGCCTGATTAAATTTATTGTAAGACTATTGTAAGACTTTATTGTTTATTTATAATATAACTAAAAAAATTTGCAATATCTTAATAAAGAGGGTCACCCAAAGCAGTAATATACCTCTGTAGATTTTTAGTTTTGGCTTGAAAGGGCTGCCTACCATCACAGACAATCAACGATGAAAAACGCAATTACGGCTTTTGGATTTTCTCTATTATCTTTCGTGTTTCCCCTTTCTGTTAGGGCATATGATTTAGATTTCAGTAATCTTTATGTGTTTGGTGATTCCCTATCGGATTCTGGCAATGCCTTCAATATCAGTAAGGCAGCCAATCGGGTAGATCCCACCATTCCCATTATCCCCCAGAGTCCACCCTACTTTGAGGGACGTTTTAGCAATGGTCCGATCTGGGTAGATTATTTAGCAGATTCTCTGGAAATAGACCTAAAGCCATCTACTGACTTGTCACTGGTGTCACCGGATTCCCCCATACTTGCGCCATTCACTATCACTCCCGATGGCCCTCGGGTGAGTTTTTTCTTCAATGGTGCGACCACTAATCAAAGCGTAAACTTTGCTTTTGGTGGTGCTGAAACCGGATTCAGTGGCATTGGTGAGTTTGGCGAGTTTTTACCGGGATTACTCACCCAAGTCGCAGGGTTTACCAATGACCTAATCGTATCTGATCAGATGGCTGACCCCAACGCTCTGTATATTCTGTGGTCGGGTGCCACTGATTATCTGAATATCGATCCTCCTAACCCGACTCAGGTCGTGGGCAATATAGAGACAGCCCTGAACTCCCTGTATAACTTTGGTGCTCGCAACTTCCTAGTGCTTAACTTACCAGATTTGGGAAAGATACCTCAATCACTGAGCCTAGATAGTGTATTATCGACTGGCCTCACGGATTTGACGGAGCAGCATAACTCTGTATTGGACTCCAGCCTTAACGTTTTGAGCCAATCTTTGCCTGACATTAACCTGATATCCGTTGATCAGTATGACCTATTTGATCAGATTTTGGCCAATCCTGGAAACTTTGGTTTCAGCAATGTGACGGAAACGTGCTTAGATCAAGCAACGTTTATTGCCTGTAGTAATCCAGACGAGTTTTTCTTCTGGGATCCCTCCCACCCAACCACAGCTGGCCATCAGATCCTAGCGGAATCGGCCTTAGCAACACTGAAGTCCCAAGACAAGGATGAGTCTAAGTCTGTACCAGAACCAGTGTCTTCTGCCTCCTTAGGAGTGATAGGGCTTGCCTGGTTGTTTCGTAAACAGTTGAAGAAATCCTGCTAGAGTTTACTATTAATTAAAACACAGTGGCAGCTTTCCGAGCTGTCACTGTTGATACTAAATTTATACTTAATAGTTTGATACTACTATTGGTAAATTATATGGGTAAATTTAGGCGTTGCTTAATAATATAATGATTAAGCAATAATGGTGATTTTATTAAACTTTAAATAATAAATAATAAGTATTATTGATAACTTCAAAAGGGAGCAGGGATTAGGGAAGTCATAAGAGGGAACTTCGGAATTGTAAATAGGAAAACAATAGTGTGTACCTCATTAATATGAAAGTTCATATATACTCTGATTAAATTTATTGTAAGACTTTATTGTTTATTTATACTATAACTCAAAAATTTTGCAATATCTTAATAAAGAGGGTTAACCAAAGGTCACCCAAAGCAGTATTCTATCTCTGTAGATTTTTAGTTCTGGCTTGAAAGGGCTGCCTACAATCACAGACAATCAATGATGAAAAACGCAATTACGGCCTTTGGATTTTCTCTATTATCTTTAATGTTGCCCTCTGAAGCTAGGGCATATGATTTAGATTTCACTAATCTTTATGTGTTTGGTGATGCCCTATCGGATTCTGGCAATGTCTTCAATATAAGTAAGGCAAGCAATCAGTTAAATCCCACAATTGGGATCATCCCCCAGAGTCCACCCTACTTTCAGGGACGTTTTAGCAATGGTCCGATCTGGGTAGATTATCTAGCAGATTCTCTGGAAATAGACCTAAAGCCATCTACTGACTTGTCAGTGGTGTTAGCGGATTCCCCCATACTTTCGCCAATCACTATCACTCCCGATGGCCCTCGGGCGAGTTTTTTCTTCAATGGTGCGACGACTAATCAAAGCGTAAACTTTGCTTTTGGTGGTGCTGAAAGCGGATTAAGTGGCATTGGTGAGTTCGGGGCGTTGTTACCGGGATTACTCACCCAAGTCGCAGGGTTTACCAATGACCTAATCCTATCTGATCAGATGGCTGACCCCAACGCTCTGTATATTCTGTGGTCGGGTGGCAATGATTACCGGAGTGTAGACCCTCCTAATCCTACTCAGGTCGTGGGCAATATAGAGACAGCCCTGAACTCCCTGTATAACTTTGGTGCTCGCAATTTCCTAGTGCTTAACTTACCGGATTTGGGAAAGATACCTCAATCACTGAGCCTAGATAGTTCATTATCGACTGGCCTCACGGATTTGACCGAACAGCATAACTCTGTGTTGGACTCCACCCTTGAAGTTTTGAGCCAATCATTACCTGACATTAACCTGATATCTTTTGATGAGGATGACCTATTTGATCAGATTTTGGCCAATCCTGGAAACTTTGGTTTCACGAATGTGACGGAAACGTGCTTAGATGAAGCAACGTTTGTTCCTTGTGCTAATCCAGACGAGTTTTTATTCTGGGATAGCGTCAACCCAACCACAGCTAGCCATAAGATCCTAGCGGAATTAACAATAGCCGCACTGAAGTTCCAAGACAAGGCTGATTCTAAGTCTGTACCTGAACCAGTGTCTTCCGCCTCCTTAGGAGTGATAGGGCTGGCCTGGTTGCTTCGGAAACAGTTGAATAAATCCTGCTAGATCTTAATATTAACTATAACACAGTGGCAGCTTTCCGAGCTGTCACCGTTGATACTAAATTTATACTTAATCGTTTGATACTACTATTGGTAAATTCTATCTATGGGTAAATTTCTGTTAATCTTATCTGCGATCGCTTACCTGTCTCAGACTGCTATAGCTCAGGCACAATCAAGGCGTTGGGTCAGAGTCATGTCAAATGCTCAGACAGGAAATATCCACTACTTCGATGTCGATTCTTTGGTCAGCACCACGGATAAAATGGGCAATCCCATCCACTCCTTTGATAGTAGAATAGTATTTGGTAATCCTCTCGAACCAGGAGTGTATTCTGCCATTATCACGGTTCAAGTTAATTGCCCTGAGCGTTCCATACGTACATTGCGTTTTGAACAATACGATTCCCAGGGTAGTATAATCAGCCGAGAAGAATCGGAGAATGATTGGTACACAATACCCATGCCCGATACTCCAACGGTTCATGTCATGAATGGTTTTCACACCTTAGCTTGTAATTCTAATACTAATGTTGTAAACCGTTGACTGTTAACTGTTGACTATTAACTTTTCACTGTTGACTGTTCACTGTTGAGTCGGAACTCAGCACTGTCCGACTCAGGAATCAATTGATATCACTCATCAGAAGATTAACTAATTCTTGGGTGATAGGGAAACCAGTTTGTTGCTCAAAGTGTAAAAACATCGGACTAGGGTTAGCCTCAAGAAACACGTATTCACCATTTGGCTTTAAACGCCAGTCAATCGCCGTCCACTGCAGCCAAAACGCTCTAGTGATAGCTTTACACTGCTGTTGCACCGTCTTTGGCAGCCTGACCGGAATCAATTGAGCATCGATATCTTCTCGAAAGTCAAGTGACTTGGAGCGAATTTCTGCCGAATACATCGAGTCCCCAATTACATAGGTGCGAATATTTGTGCCAGGGATATACTCCTGTATAGTAACAGGAGAAAGCCGCAGCGCTAAGTTTAGTCGTTCAGGTTGTAGATGTTTTTCTGTTAAAAACTGGACATGAGCACCACCATAGACTGGCTTAAAAATCACTTTATTACAAGACTTCGTAAACTTAATGATAGCGTCTGGATCATTACTAATCAGAGTATGGGGAATCGTTACACCCATTTGTTCAGCTTTGCTCAATTGTAGAGGTTTTTCCTTATGCAATTGATAAGCTTGCCATGAGTTTACCCAGTGAATTGATGTTCCTTGCATCAAGGTTCTTAGGGTACTCATCGCATCATTAAAAGCAACTCTCTGCTGTAATGGATTTTTAATTTGCGGAATTTGAACTCCAGAAAAATTACGCCAAAAGATGCTACGAATATCTCTCAGACGTAATTGATAGCCATCGGATAGGGTGAGAATTCCATCTTTAGTGTGTGGCTGCCAAGATAGGCGTAATTTAGTAGGAAACAGAGAAGTGTCAAGATAGTTTGTCTTGCCTCCAGCCTTAGTCAGAGCATGGTTGATATGCGCAGCGTGAGTATCTTCAGGATTGCCCAAAATTAAAATATTCATCTATTGCCAAACAAAACGAACTAGTATTTATACAGTTCTGCTGATTACCCAAGTTCCTTTTTTGTTTCGGTTTACTAGATAATAGTGTGGCTAATCAAGTCAATATCATACTTTGTTTGGCAAAAAATTGGTATTTTAAAACACCATCTAAGCCAATTTAATTTTGGTATACTATAAGATATATTTACCTGATAACAGGTAATTTTTATAGTTAAATGCATCCTGATATTACTCCGAAAATATAGTACACCCTGTTGACAAATTGCCTAAATGTTGCAAGACGCTGCTAATGGGTCAGGGAGTTGTTAGTAGATTGCTTAGCCTTTGAGGGCGACATTTCTCCCTATAGCAATCCGATAGAATTGCTATATTCCCTAATCTTTATAATTACTAAAAAATTGGCAAGTGTGCCAATATTGAGATTATTTTGACTGGTAATGGTTTAAGGTCAATACCTGAGAGATGTTGTTTGTGTTCGATAGCAGTTTGGTTGTTACTCAAGGCTTCGAGCAGGTCTGCCCCTTCTTCTCTCTTAGTGCGCGTTCACGCTTGTCGGGGAACCCGACCGGGGTCGCACCGCTGACAAGGCCCTTTGTGCTTGCACCCCTTTCTTCCCCTCAGGCGAAGCTGGTAATATTGCCATCTTCTCCAATCGCATCCGTAAGAATGCCTCCTTCTTCATCTGAGGTTTGGGGAATAGCGACATTTAAACTGTCGTATTGAGCAGGTGGACTGGCAAGTTGAGTATTCATGACTGCTTTTAATGGCTGAAAGCGCTAGTTCAAAAAGATGGTCAGAGAAATAATCTCTGTATGTAACCATGGCAAATTAACCTGGCTTTCGTAATCCAGATAATTACTGATCCTGTTAAATCTTTTACAGTTCTATGTCCGTGAATTCTCTAGTTTAGCTCTTGTTAATGAATAAATACTAACTAAGTAGTCGCCCACAAAACTAGGGGAAGAGAAAGGAAACTGACTAAGGTAGATAAAACCACTGTCCGTGCTACTAAGGGAGCATCTCCCCCAAACTCAGTGACCAAAACTACCGTACTAATTGCTACAGGCATGGCACTTTGCAACACCAACACCTGTAAATTTAATCCCTCCAGTCCCAATGCTTGACCAACGGTATGGGCAATTAGCGGAGCTACCAACAAACGCAAGGTAGTGGCGAGCACCTCATACCGTCCTATCACCAAACGGGTGCGAGACAATTGTATCCCCAAAACAATTAAATCGATAGGGATTGCTGCCATACCCAACTGGTGAATACCCTTATCTAGCCCTAAAGGCAGTTTTAAGCGCAATAAACGCCAGGTTAATCCTGCCAGCATTGCCCAGAGTAGCGGTAGTTTTAGGGTTAAGCCCACTCCAGAACTAATACTACCCCCTTTAAGTAAGGCGGGACAAATAGCAAACATCAACAAGGCAGCTGTGATCATGTAAACTATAGCGCGTTCTAAACCCGGTGTACCAAAGGCAAAGGAATTGAGAGGAAGCCCCAGGTTTCCAGCATTGGGAAAAATAGCAGCAACCATAAAGCTTTTTTGGACAACTGCTGGTAATTTCAACAGTTTGCCTAATCCCCAACTCAGTAGGTAAAGCAACACAGCAGTAATGATCAACCCAGCGACTAAACCAGTGGTGCTTTCGGTAGACAGTGTTGTCCGATACAAGCTGTCTGCTATCAACGCTGGTACCAGAATATAAAGAGATAGCTGAGAAAGAGTTTGCTTGTCCAGAGATAACGTGCGACCAGCAATAAATCCAATCAGGATAATTAAACCGACCGAAACAACAGCAGGTAGAAGAACAGTCATTATATAAATACTTTAGATGAACCCTATTAAAGTAAAAGTCTTTTTGTTAACCGTTGACTGTTGACTTTCAAGCAACCTTAAACCTTAAACCTTAAACCTTAAACCTTAAACCTATTTTTGCTCAACTGCTTCAGTCGCCGCCGCAGTTGTTTAATATTAGGTCTGTGACCTCCATAACGCCAACGGATATAAGCATGCGCTATCTGGTCAATGACCTCAGCGGATGCTTTAGGCTGGTCTTGACCTATACTGCTAGCGTATTCTAAGGGAGTTTGAGTCGGATGTTTGAGATATCCTTTGGTTGCTAAAATTTTGATCATTTGCTGGTAAATCTGTTCCATTGGTGGCAATGTTGCCAACCAGAAACGATAGCGCCAGTTTTTCCACTGATGCCAACCTAGCCAGCTCAGAAAACCAAATGCGATCGCTAATATCAAGCCGCTCAACATACCTAACCAACCACTAGATACCATCTCCCACAATCCAACAAATACTCGGATAATGGTACCAATGGTGAAATGCCATAGATTGCTAAGTAAACCAGTGATTGGTGAGGGGAGCCAACCTGCTACCCACTGCCAAAACTGCCGCAATACACTAAAGGTTTGATATTGCTCGACGGAGGGGGGCAGCAATTGATGACCTGGGATGGGATCAAAGGCAAACCAACCGTATTTAGGGAAATAAACCTCAGTCATGGCATAGGCATCAGTATTCCGGACGATGTAAAACCCGGTAAAAGGGTTAAATTCGCCAGTGCCAAATCCAGCCACTAATCGGGCTGGGATGCCTATGGAACGGAGCATCATGGTGAGGGTGGTGGAGAAGTGGTCGGGATAACCACCTTGATACTTGAAGAGAAAGGCTTCCACCAAATCTTGATTTTCTTCTAGAAAAGGGAATTGTGAGGGGTCTTGGGGCAGGCGATAACGCTGCTTAACCGCCTGGGCTAGATACAAGGCTTTTTCATAGGAAGAGGTAAGAGGTTTCTCTGAAGTGGCTAGGAGTTCTTCAGTACGTTGCCTGACCCTCACTGCAATTTGGGGGGGAATATCTAGATAGTAGTTTTGAATCGACTTGGGGTAGTTATCCCCAGCTTGCTGCAACTTAGTGCGATCGCGAAATGGAACTTCTGATATTACGGTATAGGTCAGTCCTTCTACTAAACCTAAAGGCGATCGCAAACTGCCTTCTGGTCCAATACCTATTTCCCGCGACGGAAAGAACAATTCGCTAGGATAGGCCAAAGCGGGAATCAGATTGGGTAGTTCTGATACAGCTGTGTAGGTTTGAATTATCTTTTTGGTTTGACCTGTGATCAATGCAGGTAAGAGTTGAAAGCGATAGGACCAGCTTGGTCGAGTTATTTTCTGGACTTGATTATCCCGAGAAATTTCCCAACCCTGACCCGTGTAGTGGTCAAACGCTAGCACTCGCCAAAATCCCGGTGCTTGAGAACGCACCCGCATCACTACCTTAGGTTTGAGTTCTCCCCGCAGATTCTGGTTAATCTTGCTATTAAAGCCATAGTAAAATGTCTCATCCAACTCACCAGAACCCGTAGCGTTTTGAGAGCCACCACTACCATTTTCCCCTTGCTGTTTCCCTTCACTTACATAGCCAGGGTTAACAATTAACCTATTTTGTGAATCAAATCTCCGGTTTGCCATTTCCCCAGGAGCACTGACGGGATACATCTGGATTTGATAGCCAGGGAAACGAGGCATCAGAGCAAAAATCGTTAACCCTAGCGCCATAATTACCCCGATAAATAAAATGAGACGCTTTAGGGGTATGGGTGAGGAATTGGGAGTAAAACCGTATAATTTTTTACGTTTTTTAACCGTAGATATACCCAAGCGTGACTGGTAATCTAGGACAAGAACCGGTAATGCGATCGCTAAAAATACTAACAACAGAGGGGCAAAGGCCAGAGTCTGACTCACAGTACCAGCGACCCCCAAAAGGATTAGCCCAATTACCATCGAATAGCCCAAATCCTTGCGGCGCGGCAAGTCAAAGCTATGGAGAATTTGCAGCTGAACTAACAACTGAGCCAGAGCCAAGCGGGTATCATTGAGCTGACTGAACACATTGCCCAAAAAGGCTACCAATGCCAGCAACATCCCCAATGCCAGCAAGAATTTCAGAGCTATGTTACGTTGGCGACGACGATACCAACTCCAGGTTGCTCCCACAATACTTAAGGGTACTGCCCAAAGACTCCAGAAGGTAGATGCGGCAACATCAACAGCCACAATTCCTACTACTACCAGTGCCTGTACCAACACCCTTAACGAAATCGACTCCTCTGTAGGAGGCAATGGCTTCGCCTCAAGACGCTGCCAAAACTGACTCACCATGGTAGATGCGCTCCGAGGTTATATGTCAAGCTTGGAATGTTAAACGCGCACCCGTGGCCTTTTGGCCAAGGTTGGAATGTTTAAGGTTGGAATGTTTAAGGTTGGAATGTTTAAGGTTGGAATGTTTAAGGTTGGAATGTTTAAGGTTATAACCTGAAACCTGTTAACCTGTTAACCTGAAACCTGTTAACCTGTTAACCTGCAACCTGTTAACCTGCAACCTGTTAACCTGCAACCTGTTAACCTGCAACCTGTTAACCTGCAACCCGTTAACCTGCAACCTGTTAACCTGCATACAACTATTCTGACTAATTTGTAGGGCAGATTGCAAAGGTCAAAGGTTTCTGTTCTCCATGATCGAAGCGAATCTCGATAGAACAAATCTGATTGGGTTGTAAATCATAGGATTCTACACTCAGGTAACCTGGATAGGTACGTTCTGCTTTTGCCGAGGCTTGAGGTGTACCTAGAGTCAAGCTACCACCTTTAGGCAAACGAGTGCTGACCCGTAGCTGAGACACACCATCTTCTTGATGATATTCGGCTCGCAGAGTCACTAAACCAGCACTAGTCTCCCACTGGCGCTCCACAGGAGTTTGATTTGGTGAAACTGGAATGGTCAGGGTGGTAAGAATTTCCTTAGCTGCTAACAGAGCCAACACCATCTTTTGGTCATTGTTAGCTTCTTCGTAAGGTAGGGATTGCAGTTGTTCTTCTGGAGAACGAGTAGGTGTCATCAAGATCCTGCCACTCCAGGAGTTAAGGGCATAGAATTCGTCCGGAAACAGCTTTTGAACTGCGCTAACCAGTTTAGCCCCTAGTTGATACTGGGAAGACACTGCCTCAGAGCAGGCTTCTAGCAATTGAGATAAAACGTTTTCTGGAATGGCAGTAGGTATTGCCAAGTTAGACAACTGTGGCATCCAAAACCTAACTCCAGAAACCCAAGACTCTGCTATTGCGTCAACAATATCAGTTTCATAGTCTGAAATTTCTGTCTCCCAAGGAAACAGAGGTGGGTTAAGTTCAATTTGAGCTTGTAGTTTGCGCTTCAATAGCGTCTGGAAACGATTTTGCACGGTTGACATCTCTCCCAAGTTGTAGCGGCGGATTTCACCGCCTAGTGTAAGGTCATCATGGGTGATCGATTCTAGTGAATTCACCCACATGCGGTCTAAAGCCGCTTCGCCATTGTGATTAGGGACAATGTTCAAGTTTTCCAAGTCCAGTGATTCTGATAAATCCAGGGGATATACATCAAAGTCAAAATCCGCTGCTGTCGTCTCACCCAGAGGTACAGTATCGTTTACTTGACCGCTTGATGGTATTGAAGCAGCGGGACGGGACTCTTTTAGCCAAGCCATTAAGCGGCTATAAAAAGCGTCCATGTTGTTATCTATGTCACTATTCATCTTTAGATCTACCGGATCCGGATACTGAACTATTACGAATATCCCAGGCAATTTCGAGCAACTTAAACCATCGCTTCTGTGCCTGATTTAGTGTACAACCCAAGGTCTTAGAAATTTGTTCATTGGAGTAACCTTGTTGTTTGAGTTTAAGTAATTCTGACTGTTGGGAACTTAGTTTTTCTTGAAATCGTTGCCATTCTTTTGGTGTTAGTCCCAGATTTCGATCCAAATCTGCTCCCAGCCACTGATGTACCAATTCCCAGCGGTGAGACAGAGCAAACCGAATCAGATGATACTTAAACCGTTGTTGTAAATAGTCCCGCTGTCTGGGATTGATGCCTAAAATCTCCTCAATTTCCCTAGTTGGCAGGTCTTTGAGCCGCAGAGTAAAGTAATTTGCACAATCATGTTGCTGGCGTTCTTCGAGATAGGCGAATAGTTCTTTGATTACAGTTTCCCGCAGGCTGGAGTCTAGGGGTTCAGAATCCGATAACACCATTGCCTCCCGCACCTGCTGAATCGCCGCATCATTCCAAGTCGCATCTGACTCTTGTGCTGCTCCTTCCGCCGCTGTATCCATATCCACAGAGGTTTCTGGAGGTTGCTGTTGGGAAAAGGTTTGAGCACGTAGAATGATCAACTGTTGGGAACGGCGACCGGGTAAAGGAATACGTCGCTTACCATAGCGCTCTGTAAACGCCATATATTCTGATAGTTCCAGGAGGCTGCGGGGACGATAGGTTTCCTCCAGGGAAGTTTCCCGCCGAAAGGCATTTAAGGCTTCGGCATAGAATCCCTGTAAGAAATCTTCAATCATATTCAGCCGCGCCTGGTAACTGGTCGGCGTTTGATGGGGTGTAATGTAGCGGTAGATAATCGCACTAAGAGTACTCTGTAGTTCTACCCTTCCTTGGAGCGACCCCAGTTTGTAGTAATGACAAACTTGCTTGAGACGATGGTTAGCGAGGTTTTGAGCCCAGCTGTCCACATCCCCAGAGTTTTGAATCCGATTACTTTCATTGCAAATACGATTAACTTCATCAGCTATACGTCTTGCTACGTCCTGGCAGTTTTGCTTAGAAGCACGAGTGGACTGCCGGAGTTCTTTATACAGCAGTTCAAATAGTCCTTCCACGCCCAGGCAGACTTCCCTCATCATGATTTTCATTCAATAACGACCCTAACATACACGTACTCTCGACAAATTTGATTTAGGTTTAGACTATGTGCAGCCAAATTCCTCACCCTATAGCTCCTATGGAATTAGACGAACAAATTAACAATTTGATTGATAATGCTCCACAAGATGGAACGACGCCTCAAGCGATTGAAGCGATCGCTCCAGTACTCAAACTTCTGGCGGAACAACTAAACCATCTGGAATATTACATTCTCCAAAATCTTGACCAAGGTTGGGTGTTGACGACACTGAGTAATCGTGCTAACCCTGATCTGGAGAAAAATGTTATTTATGCTTTTCCGACTGTTCAAGATGCTGCCAATTTTCATTCTGATTGGGATCCTCAACTTATGGCGTGCGGGGTGCCAGTCACTCACATTTTGTTTCAGATGTTGGCAATCGACACCGTCACTAGTACTGTTTTCTTTGATACACCTGGTAATTTAGCGGTTGGTTCAGAGGTCTCTCGAGAAGACCTACGAAATTTAATACAAGCTCAACTACAGCAAATCCGGTCAGCACCCAAGTCAGATTCTAACAATCTACCTCCTGACATTGCTTAAGTATGGCAACGAGCGCGAGCAGACAATGACTGGATGAGGAGATCATCGGATGAGGGGATGGCACCGATGATAGGATTTGAAAAGCAAGACTATTGAATCAAACATTATTACCATCAACCCTGATCAGATCATCAATTACTCTGTCTCATGTCGGGAATTTTCATTTATTCAATATAGTTATTTCCTGCCATCACGACCTCTGTCCATCTCCCCATCGGTGAATTTAGTATCTGTAAATGCAACTTGGTATTAATTTGCCACTTGCTATAATAGTGCGGCTAAAATTGCGGTTAAGCCCCCAATATGCCTCGCAATAAAACTATGGTAGCTTCTCAAACTGGCTTCCCTGATACAGAAAATCACTGGGCAAAGCCATTTATTGAAGGTTTAGCCAATCAGGGAATGATTAGCGGTTTTCCTGATGGCAGATTCCGACCTAATCTACCCATGAATCGATCTCAGTTTGCTGCCATATTAAAAAACGCTTTTTCCCAACCCGAAAAACAACGAGCTGCTCCGACCTTTATTGATGTATCACAGAAACACTGGGCAAAAGAAGCGATTCAATATGCTTACGAAACTGGCTTTATGTCGGGTTATCCTGGTAATCGCTTCCGCCCAGACACTAATCTGGTTCGAGTCGAAGCCTTGGTAGCGATCGCAGCTGGCTTGAACCTTCCCTTGAGTGAGATATCGGATGTACAGATAGAGCTACCCCAACTCTATCAAGATGTCGATAAAATTCCTGGTTATGCCCAAGACAGGATAGCTACCGCTACGGATGCTAACATAATTGTCAATTATCCCAATCCCAAGCGACTGCGACCGACTCAAGTGGCAACTCGTGCTGATGTGGCAGCGTTTATCTATCAAGCTTTGGCGTATTTGGGTCAGGTGCCAGACCTAAACTCAAAATATACGGTTGCTTTCCAAACCACTAGGGAGGTTAGCCATCAGCGAGAGTTTCGAGGAGTTTGGGTTACCAGTGTCTGGAACATTGACTGGCCGTCTGAAAAGGGTCTAGCAGCAGAACAACAGCAAGAGGAACTGATCGAGATTATTGACCGGATTGAGGAACTTAACCTCAATGCTATGTTTTTACAGGTACGACCTACAGCAGATGCGTTATATGCCTCAGAATTAGAACCTTGGAGTGAATGGCTAACAGGTACCCAAGGGCAAGCACCAGAACCGTTTTACGACCCGCTGGAGTTTGCGATCGCAGAATGCCACAAGCGCAATATTGAACTACACGCCTGGTTTAACCCGTTCCGCGCTGCAACAGGATCACAAGTTTCCACAAAAGTCAAGCCTCACATCAGCGTTACCCATTCAAACTATGTGTATCAATACGGTAAGCAATTGTGGATGGATCCAGGAGTAAAAACAGTTCAGGACTGGACTTATAACGTGATTCTGGATGTAGTCGATCGTTATGATGTAGATGGGATTCATCTGGATGACTATTTCTATCCTTATCCTATCAAAGATCAAGATTTTCCTGATCAAAAAACCTATGAAGCTTATCAGGAAGCTGGGGGTGAACTGAGTTTGGGGGATTGGCGCAGGGACAATGTGAATAAGATAGTTGAGCGTCTCTACACTGGCATTAAAGCTAATAAGCCAACAGTGAAATTTGGGATTAGTCCTTTTGGAATTTATCGTCCTGGACAACCTCCTCAAATTAAGGGATTAGATCAATATGAAGCTATCTATGCTGACCCGAAAAAATGGTTAGAAGAAGGCTGGGTCGATTATATTGCTCCTCAACTTTACTGGCGGATTGAGCCTCCTGCGCAAAGTTATCCGGTTTTACTGCAATGGTGGACAGAAAATAATCCTAAAAATAGACACATTTATTCTGGGAATAGACTCAGTAAGTTAGATGGAGAAGAGTGGCCGATTTCTGAGTATGAAGAACAAGTTGAAATTAGCCGTAACCTAGTGTCTCAAATTTCTCTGGGCAATATTTTCTATAGCATGAAAGTATTCACAGAAAATCGTTTAGAGGTGCTTGACCAGTTCAAAAGCTCTATTTATTCTGAGCCTGCTGTTGTTCCTACTATGGAGTGGTTAAAGACTGAGCCACCTAAGACACCAGGTAATGTCAGAGCAAGAGATGGTAAGCTAAGTTGGCAGAAAGTTTGTGATGGAGAAACTTGTTATTGGACGCTTTATCGACAACAAGATGGGGTTTGGAGGTTGTACAAAATTCTGAATTCAGCCACGCTAGAGATAGCGCTAGAGTCAGGAGTCTATGCTTTGTCAGCAGTCGATAGGATTGGGAATGAAAGTTTAGGAGTTGTGGTGTCGTTGGGTTAAAGGTTGTTCACCCTTGGCATCCCTATTAGGGTAGGGTCAATGGTTAAAGCAGATGTTGGCTAAACTCATCTAAAGAATTAGCTGTTAATGCTGTTGTCATCAAGGTGTCCAATTTTTGGATATCTAAGCCTTTTATTGTTTCAGATATCTCTGAAGGAATCGTTCCAAATCGTAGTTGGAGTATTCGCTCTATGCTAGCACGACGTTCTTGTTTTATGCCCTGTTCTATGCCCTGTTCTATGCCCTGTTCTATGCCCTGTTCTATGCCCTGTTTTATGCCCTCTTCTATACCCTGTTTTATGCCCTCTTCTATACCCCTTAATTCTCCGACTGCCTCTGCACCTTCCAGCATACTAATTTCATACCGTTTATCTTCCAGATATTTCTGATAGGCTGCCTTTTCTGTATTGGGTAGACTCTCAATTCTCAGGTTTTCCTTGGCTTGGGCTAATCCCCTGGCTTGGAATTCCTCCTTGATTTCACTATTTTTAAGGAAATATATCCATTCATCCAAACTGTTTTTAGTCACATCATCAAACTGTTTCACTCTCAAAATGTAATATTCCGGAAATATCTGGTACACCTGCTCAATTTTGAACAACTCCTTCTGTAGATTTGATGGCTCTAGTCTATCCTGGATATGACGTCCTATAAAATCTAATTTTCCCTGATATATGTAATCTTCTCCTTGGCCGAGGGGAAAGTAGACTATATTAATGGAGTAGACCTTTTTGACTTTACTATAAGGCTCTCCTTTATCCAGATATTCGGTAATCAGAGTCGAAACTCCAAATAACATCCGCTGAAAGTAATCATTTTCTGAACTATTTTGCACCTCCACTAGCAATAACTCCCCAGCACTATTGAGAGCTAGAATATCTACCCGGTTTAGTTTATTGTCTTGTGTCTGAGGATTACTTTCACTGTCTTGATGCAGTCGCTCATGGGGGAAACCCCAAGACCGCGCTGCATCGCTTTCGAGTATTGATTCAATGGTAATCACTTCTCCGAGTAATTCGCTGATAAAGCCTTCGAGGACAACATAATTAGCTTTATCTCGCAGTTGTTTTTTGATCGCCCAGTCAAAGCGTATGTGTGTTGCTGCCATGATTAGTCTTGCTATCTACAAGCACTATGCAATTTCGACTTAATTTCATTATACTGGGTCATTGGGTCAATCCTGAGCAATGGTGTTTAGACAAACCTAGCCAAGAGGGATTAAACTTAAACAATAAGCAATAAGCGAATTTTGTCTATTTTAGTTGGTTACCGTGAGAGAGATTTTCAAGGTTATTCTTCCTCAACTGCGTCAGCACTTCGAGAAAATTTACAACTATATGAGGGGATTCGGGTCTCGTCAACATTGGGACTCTAGCCTCCGATTCATAATGCGAACGCATTACACAAATCAGCAATGACTACTGATTAATGACTAATCAAGGGATCACCACTGACAGCTTAGAGCTGAAGGCTTACCTAATCAGTTTGTTTACCTTGCGATATCCTTTTAAAATAACTATACTTAATCTATTATATAACATTTAATAATTATTTTTTACTAATTCTAATTTAGGATAGTCTAATCTAGGGGAGTAATATTAATGAACAATCAAATTATTGATCAAGTCTTGTACAAGCACAAACTTGCTATTGATGACCTATTACAAGATTTGCAGAAATTTGCTAGTCAAATCAATAAACCAGAATTACAGTCAAAAATTAGGACGATACAAAAAAATAGTAATGAACCGTTTTCATTAGTTATTGTTGGAGAAGTTAAAGCTGGTAAAAGTAGCTTTATTAATTCACTGATTCAAGAAGAAATTTGCAAAACTGATGTTGAGCCATGTACGGATGTTATTCAACAAATTGTTTATTCAGAGGAGCAGTTTGAAAAAGAGATTAGCCCAACCTTACGTAAAATTGGTTTACCCATTGACATCTTGAAAACGTTATCAATTGTCGATACTCCCGGAACGAATACGATTCTGGAAAACCACCAAGAGATTACTGAAAACTATATTCCTAACAGTGATTTAGTATTTTTTGTCTTCTTCGCTAAGAATCCCTATCATAAAACAGCTTGGGAACTCTTGGATTATGTCAGTGAGCAATGGCGTAAAAAAGTAGTCTTCATACTTCAACAGTCTGATTTAACTAAACCAGAAGAATTAAGCCGAAATAGTCAGAGAGTTAAAGAGTATGCTAGTCAACGACATATTGAGTCTCCTATAGTTTTTGCGACCTCAGCGGAATTAGAAAACAATGGGAATGAAGAGGGGAGTGGGTTTAGGGAAGTGAGAGGATTTATTAATGATATGGTTACCGGTGGGGAGACTTACAAAATTAAACTTAAATCAATTAGCGATCGCACTCACAATGTGATTGATGAATTAGACGATGAATTAAAATCTATTCAACGGCAACTAGAGCTAGATAAATCATCAGTAGAACGAATCAAAACTAAACTAGCTGTTGGTGAAAAAAAGTCTCAAGATGACATTACTAAACTGCTGGATAAGTTAGCCGCCAACTATGATCGAGTTGCTGAGCAAATAAAATCAGATTTTAGCGCTGGTTTCACCTTTCCTAAACTAATCAATAAGTCCGTTGTTGGTACCGTTAATAAAAATGCCTCGATCCAAGCCTGGATCGATCAGATCAAGGCTAAGTATGAACCAGAGCTACAAGTCTCGTTAGAGGAAACCTTAAAAGAGGGAACACACCATTTTTTAGGGGATATTAAAAACCTAATTGATTCGTTAATACAAGATTTGAATACTATCGATAATTATTCAAGTAATAGCAATCTATCTATCCGAGTTATGGAGCGCCGTCATGAGGTGTTTGAAGACGTTAAGCAAAAAGCGTCTAAGCTCCTTGAAGATGCTGAGTTTATCAATACTTTAAAATCTAACGCTAGTGGAGTCGCTACCAATATATTAGGTGGAGCGGCAGTAACAATAATTGCTGGGCTATTTATGGCGATAACGGAGATAGTAATATTGGATCTTATTGGTGCTGCGTTTGCCGGAGTTGGGATTTTAGTTTCCGGGGGAACGCTTTATCTTAAAAGAAAAATGATAATTAGCAAAATTGGCAAAAAATTAGACAGTGATAAAAAGAATTTGATATCAGATATTAAAGAGCAACTTAACTTAAAGTATACTCTGATTTATGAAGAAATAAAAAGAGTATTTGGAGATTTAGATAATTATGTTGAAAAGGAAGAAGAAGGACTAGAACCAATCCTTAAGGACTATAGAACAATCCAGAGCAAGGCTAAGGATTTATTAGTCATTAGTCATTAGTTATTGGTTATTGGTTATTGGTTATTGGTTATTGGTTATTGGTTATTGGCTTCAACTATTGGGTTATGGCGGATGAATCTGTTCACCATTGCTGGCAGAATCATGATTGTTGAGGACAACCTAACCGAGATCTGATGCCCTGACTAGCTTCAACTAACTTTACTGGTAGCTGTACTGACGTCTCAATCAGTCCCAAAATCTGCTAAACCCCATCAGGGATCACTTTGGCTGTGGGCGTTCTAGCAGCTTTAGGTATAAAACTCCTATCAAATGTGATACTATAACCTTGACAGTACTTTTTGTTTACTGTAAGCCTAACTTGGTCAACTTAGACCATACTTAGCTATACAATAAGGTATTTTTGACTCTAACTCAGGAGTCCCAGGAGGGATATGAGCAGCACAGATAGCAATAAAGACAAGGAACTCCAATTCACTGCTAAAGGAACTGGACCCTCAGGATACATCGATAGAAAACAGCTGAGCATAAAGCCATTACCCCAAAATCGCCCTATTGCTACAAATGTTAGTGAAGGGACAGATGAACTTATGGGCTATCTTGACTAACTAGTTGTCAGGTAAACGAGTGCTTCCGGGTGTGGTTATGTCGGTCGTGTTTAGAGTTTCATCTTTAACACTTCACCCGGAGTAAGGCTGTGCTAGCGCCATACTAACGTTCTAAAACCCCTCAGCATAACGCTTCAACTCCCATGCCATTCTTTTAAGACCTCGTAACTCATCCTCTCGAATAAACGGTAGAAACACCCGAGACAATATACCTGAATAAGAGTGCTTGTGGACGTATTTGGTACGACCCACTCCTATTTCTTGCAAATCAAATACACATTCACTACGAAAGCCAGGGATAGAAGACACCCAACTTAGACACACACCAGGCTGAAGCTGAGTAACTAATGGCTCAAATTCTGTCTCTTCTTCATGGGGAAGCCGTCGCAGCGAAAGAAATACTTCTTTCCCCTGCTCAAACCGTAAAGTTGAGTCACAATCAAATAGAAATGTGTTCCAGTACTTCCACTGCTGTTTATGGAACAAAATTTGCCAAACCTTCTGCCTTGGGACATTGATCTCAATGTCAGTATAGAGACTTGTCATGTTAGTAAATAGCAGTTTTACCGGCTTCAAGTACTGTTATTTTAGATTATGGTAAATGGGAAAGGATAGAAGGGTGGACTACATACAATAATAACACGGATGCACGGATGACTTAATCTATGGGATAAATCCGCTGTTTAACATGATTAGTGATCAGTATTTTAACTTGTGCCTTGACTAGTGACATGTCTACTGGTTCCTTTGAAAAAAACAGTTTGGATTGGCAGTTGCAGCTGCTGCAACGACAATTCGGGGAGTGGTGGGAGCTGACAATGTCTCAGGTGTCTCTTGAGCAACCCCAAAGCTCACTGCCATCTTGGTTACTGTCTCCTATACTACGCCAGGGGATTAGGATAACGTTTTGGTTACTTGTGGCTGTAATCCTAAGCTGGCTAGGGGTGCGGCTGTTCAGAGGATTACACCCTTATATTATTTCTTATTACCAACAACTGACTCAAGCTACAAAAAGAGTGACAAAACGACCAGTTCCAGAATTATCAGTGGTCAATTGGTGGGAGCGATCGCAAAACTATCAGCAGCAGGGTAACTACACCGAAGCCTGTCGTTGTTTGTATATGGGGATGTTGCAGCAATTACACGATACTGGCATTGCCCCTCGCCATCCCAGTCGCACGGATGGAGAATATCTACAACTTATCCAGCAATTACCGCAACCTAAACCGTACCAAATCTTACTGATCACCCACCAGCAGTTATGTTTTAGTAACGCCGAAGTCTCTAGTCAGATCTTTGAACGGTGCCAGCAGGCTTATCAGCAGATTAAGGTTGAATTATCAAGGATGAAGGATGAGATTTCCTAGGCGTCGGTTAGGGGTAATTAGTGCCATTGCAATCGTGGTACTAATGATCATTACCCTGGTAGCTGCCCCAGCTAATAATAAAATCAATAGCGGTTCTACTTACAGCCGCGCTCCCTATGGCTATGGCGCTTGGTACGCTTACATGGCAAAACGAGGAACTCCTGTACAGCGTTGGCAAAAACCCTTTGAGGATTTAGCGAATCAGACCGATGCTCAAGGTTCGGTTACCTTATTGCGTGTCACTAGTTGGTTGACAGTAGATAGATCGGAATTTCATAGAGGTGGCAGTCGT
>NZ_JAAHHS010000103.1 GCF_010692395.1 Moorena sp. SIO3H5 | reverse complement strand
TCCAGACAACTCCAGCAAACCCAATCGAAACAGGAGTTAGCGGCAGTACGTCGGTTTCTGTCCAATCCCATGGATTTGACCTTGGTGGCGCAACTGTTGGCCCAGGGCAAAGACCCGGATTTGCTGAACTTGCAACAACAGCAGTATGAGATCATGGCAGAGGACTATCAACAGATTCACCTTTGTCCCTTTCCCCTGGCTGAATTTGCTGAAACCGTCTACCAGATGCGCCTCCATGATCAAATTACCATCCCAGAAAACGGCTGCTTGGATGAGTTGCACTGCATGGAACGCTATAAAATGGTATTGACTCGTCAGCAGAAGGATGGGTTTGGTCGTACCTATCGAGAATGGAAGTTTCGCCACGATAAAATCCAGGAATACTTTATCGTCCAGACCTTCCTGAAAACCGAGAATCGAGAACGTCAGCACGAGCATTTGACTGACCCCCGATTTCGCGGTGTCTACCTGCTGCTGGCCACCCTTTTGGAGGTTGAGCAAGCTTGGGTATTACGGGAAGTGCTGATTCAATCGGCTGCGGAAACCAAAGACCATGTCGTCAGTGACCAGTTCATCCAGCGGTTTAATTCTCGTCAAGAGCTAACCCAAACCACCAACAACCATGGCGTGCTTGCTCTTTACCAAAAACATTACCAAGACCTAATCGAAATTGCTAGACTACAAGCCAGCCGACTTATCACTGTTGAAAATAACGCCATGAGTGACTCAACCTCAGACTATCATCACTCCAACTATCAGTCAAAATACGATCAACGTCAGTCTCAACAGAGATTTAATAACTTTGTCGATGCGACTCAAAGTGAGGTTAATCAAGAAATTGGTACTCAAACTCAACACAATTTTGCCCCGGATAAAAACCAAACCCTAAGCGAAGCCGCCGCCGAAATTCAAGGATTATTAAAACAGTTAGAACAAAGTAATCCCAACGCCACGGATTTAGAAAAGACAGCGTTTGTGAATATCGCGATTCCAGCAAGTACTAAACAACGGTTGCTCAGTGCCTTAGAAAGTGGTGGAAAAGAAGCCCTTAGAGAATTATTAGATAATCCTTATGTAAATGTGGGCATGGCGATTGTGGAAGGATGGCAGAATCCTTAGTAGGGTGTGGGGTGTGGGTAGATGGAAAAAAGAAGGTAGGAATTTTCACCTTCCATGGAAGACCCTAAAATAGGGTAATATCTGGAGAGGTGATTTATAACCCCTCCAGATATTAAATTCTTGCCCTTATTTTACAGGGATTTCAACCTGGTTCTTTCTGATTCACGAATCAATAAAATATATCTTTGAGAATCTCGCTTGCTTCATGGACTTCCTCCATATCCTCTAGTAGATAGGATTTTGGATTGGCCACTTTCAGATTATGCATCATGCCCCGATCTTCATGGATTAGAATATGGCAGTGATAAACAAATATCCCAGTAATGAATGGATTGACAAAGGGAATACGGATTGTAGTGATGCTGTTTCCAGGTAAGTTAATTACATCCCGATACCCCTGGGTTTCTAGCTGACAGCGGTATCCATCACTCGTGCCATCAGGAAGATCTACACCGGATTGACAAAATTGCAGATCATTATCTTGTGCAACTATTCGGTAGTTATTGTAGGTACAGATGTCAGTTCCTGGCAGCAATCCTGAGCATGGATCCTCAGGGAGAATAACCTCAGGAACTAGGAAATCAAGCTGGTGTATGTGGAAAACGTGGGCAGCATTAGTGGCATTGACCAAATGCCATTCTTCTATATCCCCCACCGCAGAAATTTTATCGATCCGGTTTCCATTATATACGTCACCGATTTGATTTGAAGGATACATTCCTTGATCTTCATTGAATGCTGTTAGAAAAAACTTACTGCCGTCGCTTGAGAGATAGAAGTAACGTTTCTGACTAAGTGGATCGGAATACGCATCCCCTGGAGTTATGCACAGTGAGTTATCCAGTAATTTCGACAGGTATTTTAAGCTTATATGATGCTTCTTTGCCAACTTTTTCAATTGTTGAGTTTTTTCATCATTTTTACCTTTGATACCTACACGTTTTCTGTATGTTTTTAGTAAATCTGATATCTTAGTACCAGGAGAGCCACATTCACTCAAATTAGCTAAGGTTTCAGGAGTTGGCAGTAGCTTGTCTGATTCAAATGCCTCCTGGCTTAAGATGTGATCATCTAAACTTGTTGCACCATCCGGGCATATTGTTCCTAGACTAAGAGGAGCCTCATCTGCCGTCTCGTAGCATACTTTGTCAGCTTCAGAGCCTACATTAACAGTTGCTAACACATAGTTTCTATTGGCACCAGGAGCCCCAGTCCACTCATAGTCATCATCAGTGACTAAATCGGTTTGAAAATCGGAAACAAGAGAATATGTACTATCTGGTTCACCTCCTACTACCAGAACTTCTACTCGACTACCAGGTGGCAATAGAACTGAGTTAGTTGCTACTGGTTGTTTAACAAAATCAGCATCACGGGCCAAGATATAAAAATTTGGATGACCATTGGGTTCAACAAAAATAGGTTCTCCTGTGACATCGTCTATCGTTTCTAGAGCAATATTCAGGTAGTGATCCGCACCGATATTGGCAAGACGCCAGAATTGAACCTCTCCAGGCTTAATTGTTATTTGTGGCTTGACTTGATCATTGAGAGTGAAACACCTTTTTCCTTCTGTGCCGAGAACATTAGTAAATTGCTTAAACAGCATCACCTTTTGACGCACGGAAAACTGCTCAGGCTCTGGATCTATTTCTTGGTCCGGATCGGGTTGAATTCCATTGGTGGGATCGAGAATGCTGTAATAATAATTACTCCCCTTGATAATCATTCCACCAGACAGACCAGCCAGAACCTGAGTATCGCTAAGGGAGTGGGCGTGGGAGTGATACCAAAATAGTCCAGATTGATGGACTTTTGGAATCTTGACTCCCATCTCGTAGTCAGCTATCGAACCATATGTAGAATCTGCAGGATTATCACCCGGATAATAACCACCAGGAAGATCTGCCTCTGTGCCAGTGCTTGAATCAGGTGTTGTCTCACCAAGTGGGGGGACTGGTATCAACTTATAACTTTGAGAATTATCAGTAGAACTGATATTTACTGTGTCAGTATCTGTTCCGGAGATGTTAAAACTATCGGTTTGTTGGACTTCTTTTGGTTTCGGTGTCACGTTAGAATGAACTTCTACCAAAACATCATCACCACCCAGTAAAGGTGACATGTTGAAGCCATGATAATGAATGTTGGTGTATTGAGATTGGTTCTCTAAATTTTCTTTTGTTTGTGGTATCTCTCCGGGCAATTGAACCCTTACTGGTAAGTTATTTCTGAGGGTTAGGTCAATCAAGGAGTACGGAGTACCATCAAGACTCCTAGGGTCTATAGCTTGAGATGGCTCAGGTACAGATACAGTTATAACTGGTGGGGTATAGGCTGAAACGGGGTCACCAGATCCATCATCGTAAGTAGCCTGGTAGAGGTAGCCATCGTATGATTGTGTCTCGTCTTCATTGACCTGCAAGTCGAAACTACCCAAAGTTGCATCTAAAAGAATTGGATTTTCATCCGCGTCTACAAATATCGGATTGCTAAAAGCAGCCCGAGGAAGTTCGGCATTGTCAGGCACAACTAGACATTCATCCAGCAAATCATTCTGAGCGACAGCTTGCCCTGTAAAGGTACTTACAGAAATAAACGTGCCCACTAAGAACACAATCAGTACCCTGCGTAGGAACAGGAATAAATGGTTCATAAATATTTCATTATTCAAAGAATAGTTCACTCTAGTGAGTATGACTTCCTGTCAAATTGTATGCAAGTTTTTTTAACAAAACTTTATATGAGCCCTGATCGGGATTTAGCAGTCGGAAATTGGGACTGACACTACCCATTTTTTTCACAAATATGAGATAAACTATACGGATGTCTTTGTTGACTTTTAATTACCTTAACTTTAGTTAACAATTACCATCACTTAGCTGATAGCTGAACGCGCACGCGTGCGCGTAGCGCTTATGCTGAATGCTTACGATGCAAAAGGGGGTGTCTACAGCGTTTTTCATAGCTATCAGGTACACAGGATTTTTTCCTTCTTACCTCTTACTTGCTCCCTGCTCAGAAGCTCCCTAAAACCTAAGAATTTGGGCGTTGCTTAATAATGGAATAATTTTTAGGTGTGACCCAAGGCCAGGGAACCCGGCCTTGGGTCGCAGCTGTGGAATGGGCATCTTGGTTTTGTACCTCACCCAATTTAAAATTGCTGTAGTTATATTCCTTGATCATTTAATCTTTATTTTGTCAAGTAAAATTTATACAAAATAGCTAGATTACCCTACAAAAATAAAGTTGTTTGGAAGCCCATGCTTTAGTGTTTGTCAGCCGCTAGAATTAACGAGGAATAAAAACATCTACTCAATAAACTGTGCAAACTTCTGTTCTCTATGATCGGCAAGTCTATGATCCACAAACTCTCCTGGATCATTTAAGCCAGCTCACTCAGGAAGAATTTGCCCCTCGGGCGGCTCAATACGACCAGACAGCAAGCTTCCCTGCAAAGAACTTTGAGACTCTGTTTGATGCAGGTCTTCATGCTCCAGCTGTACCGATTAAGTATGGTGGTTTAGGGTTAGGTCACAACAGTGATATCCTTACCCTCTGGATGATGACACGAGAATTAGCAAAAGTAGATTTAGCGTTCACCCGTTGCTGGGAAGGACATACTAATATACAAGTATTATTGACTGCCAATGCTAATGACGCTCAAAAGCAACGTTGGTTTGAAGGGATTGTGCAACGAGGGGAAAAATGGGCGGGTTGGAGTGGCGAACCTCTCTCCAAAGTGCCTGGGCAAAGCAGTGGTATTGGGACAACAGTTAAGGTTGTAGAGGGGGGCTATATTGTTGATGGTTGCAAGGTCTTTGCCACAGGAGCGGATGGGCTACAATGGGCGATCTTGTTTGTGAGTACTGCCGGAACAGGAGCTGTTCGTCATAACGATGGACCAGCGAATTCGGTGTTGATGTTAGCCTGTGATTTATCAGACCCAAGTGTAAGCTTTGATTCAACCTGGTGGAAACCGATTGGGATGCGGGGAAGTGTAAGTTATCGCGTACAATTCGATCACACGTTTATTCCTAAAGAAAATCTGATTGGCTATCCAGGGCAATACTTGCTGGAAGAGTGGCAAACTCGCTTTACTCCTCAGTATGGAGCAGCATTTTTGGGAGCAGCAGAAGGGGCTTATGGTTATGCCCTGGCTCATATCAAAAAGCAACGGAGAGAACAGGATGCTTATGTGCAGCATCGGATTGCTAAATCAATGATGAACATTGAAACCATGGACTTGTGGCTGCGAAAAGTGGCTAGGTTGTGGGAAACAGGTCAACATCAGCAGGCCAAAGAAGCTGGTAACCGCTTTCGTTATTTGTCAGAAAAATTGGCACTGGAAACCTTGGAACACTGTACTCGCATGTGTGGCGCTCGTGCTATGATTCAACCCAGTCCTTTGGAACGGATTTATCGCGATTTATCCTTCTATACCCTCCATGATAATTGCGATCGCGTTTTGGCCTCAATTGGTCAGGAAGTACTGGGACAAGAAAGCGATCGAGCGTTTTTTAATTCTTCACAGAAGTAAGCATATGCGCTACGCGCACGCTGCGCGAACAGCTCTCAGCTCTCAGCTCTCAGCTATCAGCTATCAGCTCTCAACTATCAGCTCTCAGCTATCAGCTCTCAGCTCTCAGCTTTTGAATAAAATAAGCTGACGGCTGTTCGCGTAGCGTGAGCTAAAAGCTCACGGCTGACGGCTGACGGCTGTTCGCGTAAAGATGACAATAGTGTACGACTAGATGAGAATATTTATTATCATCTGGATTGGACAATTTCTTTCCCTGGTAGGTTCTCGCTTAACTCAGTTTGCCTTCAATGTCTGGTTGTTTCAAGAAACCGGCTCAGTGACCCAGTTTGGCTTACTGGTTTTGTGTGGTAGCTTGCCTAGTCTACTCATTTCCCCAATCGCAGGGGGATTTGTAGACCGCTGGAGCCGTCGCTGGACGATGATTATTGCTGATTTTTGTGCTGGTCTTTGCACCTTAAGCATCGCTTGGTTATTCATCACAGGAAACCTGGAAATTTGGCACTTGTATATCATCGAAGCTCTTAGTGCTTGCTTCAGTACCTTTCAGGCTAATGCTTATGCTGCTGCCACTACTCTGCTAGTACCAAAAGAAAACCTACCCCGTGCCAGTGGCTTAACCAGTTTGGGGCGGGGTGTATCTAAACTGATTGCACCAGTGTTAGCAGGTATATTGCTGCCCCTTGTTCACATCCCAGGCATCATTGTCATTGACTTTGCTACTTTATTTTTTGCCATTGTTCCCTTGATGGTAGTTAAATTTCAGGAGTTAAATAATCTAGAGGAAGAGACAGCGGACCAATCGTTTTGGAAAGAGCTTATCTATGGCTGGAATTGCCTAACTACCAAACCAGGATTACTGGGATTATTATTTTTTTTGGCTACTTACAATCTGTCTATAGGCATATTTAATGTCCTTACTACTCCCCTAGTTTTATCTCTCACCTCCCCCACTGGTCTGGGGATTGTTTTATCTATTGCCAGTTCTGGAGTAGTATTAAGCAGCCTGATGATGAGTATCTGGAAAACTCAGGAGCATTACATCAAAACTATATTTGGCTTTACCCTCCTAGCAGGTCTTTTCATTATCTTGGCCGGTTTACGCCCTTCCCTGTCTCTATTCACGGTTTCTGACTTTTGTTTGTTAGCTACATATCCGGTTATTAGCGGTTTAGTGCAAGTCATGTTTCAAAAGAAAGTACCTCCAGAGATACAGGGAAGGGTTTTTGGTTTGAAAGATCCCATTGCTACTGTGAGTTTAACCCTTGGTTATGCGATCGCTGGCCCTCTAGACGATCTGATTTTTGAACCTCTGATGGCTCCTGATAGTATTTTAGCCGGAAATATAGGACAAATAATTGGAGTTGGCCAAGGTCGTGGAGTTGGTCTTCTAGACATTGTTATCGGTTTATTAGTAGTTGTTGGAACCATTGCTGCTTATCAGTATCCTCGCCTCAGATTGCTAGAAGAGGAATTGCCCGATGCTATTCCTGAGCAACTTTTTTAGAATTGGAAGTAGATAAAAGGTTGATAAGCAACTCTAACCAAGGGTAAAATAGCTGAAACAAAAAGTCCATAAATAACCGCAAAACTCCAATTGGGAACTATACGCCACCAGTTAGTAAACCAGTTTTTGTATGCTGCCCAATGTAGTAATACTAAAGGGATAAAGATCCATGCAGCTTGAAGTCCTAAGTTTTCAGTACCAGGAGAATTAAAGAATACAAAAGATTTGACAATAGTTAAGCCACTAAAAAAATCTTCACTACGAAAAAAGATTCCAGAAGCAGAAAAGAAGTAAAATGTTAAAGGGACACCTAGAGCATTTCTAACAGGTAGTAATTTCTTGTAGGGAGATAGCCGTGTTGACCATTCTTTATGTACAGCTAAAGCTATACCATTTAGTCCTCCCCAAACAACAAAGTGCCAAGCTGCACCATGCCATAGTCCCGTTACCAGCATAGTATAGATAAGATTGCTGTAAGAGAAAAACTTGGTTCTATCTTTTTTTTCCCGCCTTCTCATCAAGGGTACATAAAGATAGTCTCGGAACCAATTAGACATAGTAATATGCCAACGTTTCCACAGTTCCGTGATGTTACTAGCAAAGTAAGGAAAGTTGAAGTTTAAAGGTAATTTATAGCCTAGTAAACCAGCAGATGCGATCGCCATATCTGAATATCCAGAAAAGTCACAGTAAACTTGGATGATAAAAGAGATTACACCTATCCAAGCACTCGCTACTGTATACATCTCTGGATTAGCAAAATACTTATCGACTATAGGAGAAAGATTATCTGCGACACAGGCTTTCTTAAAATATCCTACCAGAAACAGCATCAAACAACTCCTAACCTCCACTTGACTAAATGTTTTCGGTGTCAATAACTGGGGTAAAAAGATGGCAGCACGAACAATAGGCCCAGCAACCAATTGGGGGAAAAAGCTCACAAATAAGGCAAAATCCCAAAATTTTTTAGTTGGTTTGAGTTTACCTCGGTAAATATCTAAAGAGTAGCTGAGGGTTTGAAAGGTATAAAAGCTAATTCCTACAGGTAGAATAACTTGTAGAATGGGAAAACTTATAGGTAAGCCGAGCCAATTGAGAAAATTAGCCGCTGAATCAGTGAAAAAGTTATAGTATTTAAAAAATCCTAAGATACTAAGATTGCCTACTAAACTTAATACTAGCCATAGTTTGCGTTGTCGGGAGTTTATCGGTTTGGATGCAAGGTTGTTCCAATCAAAGTTTTTTGTACTATTAGTTTCCTTAGTTTCACAATCTGGATTAGCATCATCAATTATAGGTCTAGATATCATCAAACCAACGACATAATCAATGATTGTGGAAGCCAACATTAAAGATAAGAAGCGCCAATTCCAAGCGGCATAAAAAAGATAACTGCAAATGAGTAACCAAATTTTACGATGTTGGTGTTCGCTTAATGTCCAATAGATACAGAAAACTGTAAGGAAGAAAAACAGGAAGCGAAATTCGGTAAAAATCATTTCTAATGTTTATAAAGGATAGATTCCTGATTTTTGTGTTTCCAGATATTTAGCAAATTGTTCTGCCATAGAACGAGTAAATTCCCTTGCGCCTCTGTCATTTAAGTGCCCGAAATCCCATCTGCTGTCAACTTGATATAAAGTAGGGAAAGCTTCGGGATTGTTTAAAGCAAAAACTATTGATGTATTGCGCCGTTTATATAATTCGATTGCTGTTAGTTCATCAAATCCCACAATTGGGGATATAAAAATAATGGGCTTAATTCCCTGTTCTTCGATGCGATCGCACATATTTTTGAGAACTTTCAAGCTATGATTTTTATAGAAATCAATTGACGCAGTGTTCCTCTCTTTCAATTTATCTATTTCTCTATCGACCTTGTTATAATAAACATCTAAATGATTTTGGAACTTTTGTTTACCAAGAATAAAAAGTTTATCCCAATCTGTTGAATAATATCCAAGTTTTTTTATCAAGAGTCTAGACTGTGGTTTTTTGATAAGTTCAACTAAGTTAAAACCTAATATTTTTTCTTGCCAAAAATTAGAAAGTCTCCCCATCCATAAAATTCTATTTAATAGACTTTTTAAGTTACCATAAGCACTATAAAACTTTAATTGCAAGGGTTTTCTTGATTCCAATATTAGACGTAAAGCTATGATAGTTTGCTTGGGAGTATGCCAATATATACTTCTAAAAGAATCTGCATTAGATATCTTCTCAATACTAAGATCGTTGTGTTCTATAAATAACCACTTTAAATTAGCCGGTTTTAAAGCAATAATTTTTTCCAAATAAAAATTTATCTCTGTTACTATTGCTCCATCAAAGCCTAAGTTAAAAGATTTTATTTTTACGTTTTTTTCTGCCATTAATTTATCAAACAAATTAGGCTTTATACCACGATAAGTTGTACTAGGACCGATAAAAATAGCATCATATTCATCTTTGTGTTCTGCAAAATGTTTTAGCTTCAAACTAACATTATTAGGATAAGTAGGAATGTTAGGATAAGGAAAAATAATATTGGCAAAAACAAATACTACTGTTAATGTAATTGTGAATATAATACTGCAAGCAGTTGCCTTAAATAACTTATGATATCTCCAATTTTTCCAGATATTAACTTGTGTCATAAATCCTCAATTATCCTCTTTTTCACATTAGGCGTAATTCCAGTGCGAGCAAAAAACTGGTTGTGGTCAGGTCATCATTCACAGTCAGCATTCGGTTATTAGCTAATGCGCTATGTGTACAATACAGTAACAGCTTTTGAATAAACAGGTAAACTTCTGTTACAGAAAGCTGATGGCTGACATGATGTACTTCACGACTATATCTTTTCCATCTCCCTAACCACAGGTAATATTTCTTTACCAAAGTAGGTCATTGTTTCCAGTTCAGGCCAACCAGAGAAAATGAATTGAGAGCAGCCCATATTTTTATATTCCATGATTGCTTCAGCAATATCAATCGGGCTTCCGACAAGGGCCATAGAAGACGGTCCATGGGCAGGTACAGCACCCTTCCATAACCAAGGGGTAAGCCAATTACCATCAGCTTCTTCTTGATAAGCAAATTTTATTGATTGGAAATCAGAGGTCTTAACAAATACTTGATCAATCCATTGTTTATTGCCAGTACTAATCAAAGAGTAAGCAGCTTCGATGGCTTCTTCACGAGTAGGTCTAGCAATTATAGAACCACGTAGACCAACCTCTATTCCTTGGTCAATTATGCTTTTAACACGTGGTCGCAGTTTATCTGGGGTATCGAAAAGAAGTAACCAACAATTACCTTGCTTTACAGCGAGTTCCTGTGCCGCAGGCGAACCGCCACCGATGTAAATTTCTGGGGAATTCCTCTCTGGTGCCACGAAAGGCGTACCGACTTGCCCTTCTTCAATATGGTAGTAGGTGCCTTTAAAAGTAAACCCGCCATTTTGTTGCCAAAACCCTTGACAAATCTCTAAAAATTCTTCGGCTCGCTGATAACGTTGATCGTGTTCGAGAAAATCGCCATAGTAGCCTTGCTCTTTTTGGGAATGACCCATAATTACATTTAAACTCACTCTGCCATTGCTTAAGGCAGAAAGGGTATTAATTTGTTGCACAAACAAGGTAGGTGAAATTGCTCCGGGTCGATAGGCAACCATAAATTTTATCCTTTCTGTTGCCATTGCTAAAGCAGTGGAAAGTAGAATTGGATCTGGTCTGTAATAGCCGAAGGCAGTCAACAGGGAATCAATACCAATTTCTTCGGCACGGCGGCAGAAGAAAAGATTATTCTCGATATCGGGTAAATTCACTTGTTGCTCAGGTGAATTACTTGCCTGGAGTTTAGCATCTTGTGATACAACGCCTAACCTATTTGCTTGTGCGGCTAATCGCCAGTGAAATCTCAATGAGTTCATCTAAAAAAAAATCCCTAGTTTGGAAACTATTCAGCTTTAGCTACTGGAGGACAAATGTCTCGGCGACTTTAGTTGCAGTTCCTTTAGGAGGTAGGGGAGTAACTGTTCCGTAGTTAGCCCTGGAATCTACAACAATGAGTAAACTTTATAATTATAGGATTGATTGTCTATTATTTATAATAGTTTTTATTGTAATGAGATACACAAAATTTTTGGCGTTGCTTATTATGGGTATGGTTTTGCCCCCCTAGCCCCCCAATTTTGGGGGGAAAAAGACTTTCTTGCGTCCCCCAAAGTTGGGGGATTTAGGGGGCTTGACCAAAACCAGATGATCGCGCATTCATTCCTTAATTCAGCAACGCCGTTTCCTGTTGGGCTGATTCCCTGGCCGGAAGCTGCCTAAAACCCAGGACGAAAGTACTTGATAACTATGAGAATTCCTATAGATGGTTACAACTGGCCTAATTTGTACTCCAAATTTTATAAATAAGTTAATTAATTGACTAACTTAGTTAAGCACCGAGGTCTCAAAGCTGTGACCTTGATTATGTGTGCTTTCTAGCTACTCTTGTCACCCCGCCACATTGAAAACTTAATTAATACATGGTAAATTATTCCTTGACTTAAAATAGTACAGACAATGAATCCTTCATCAAGCGAAACGAGACCCGCTCCTGTTGAACAAGAAATCAATCTAGATGCTAGTGAACTATTGGGAATCTGGAAGAATACTAACTCCCAGACTAAGAATATCACCAAAGCAATTATCGAATTTGACGAGGGGCAACTGACTATTCATATTTTTAGTGCAGGTAGCCCTGAGCTTGATGATTGGGGAAAAGCAAAATTACAAGCCTTTACTTCAGATCAATCGTCTCCTGTGGTTGGAGGATTTATTACCCAATATAGTCGAGGTTTTGTGGAAACTTCAATCGCTGCTAACTGTAAAAGAGGAGTTTTAGTACTCCAAGTTTATAACAGTTACAAGGATAATAACGGCAAGTTTAATGATTTTTCGCGGGAATTTTTTCACAAATAAATAATTTTATTAAATCTAAGTATTATGGTACAACCAATGACTAAAACAAAAGTAGATATTAGTAAGTTTCTGGGACGTTGGGTTAACACCTATAAGGAAACAAAAGGAATAGCCTCATTTGAAATTTCTAGTCAGGATGGTGTTCCTAAATTTCGTGCCTTTGGATCCCAGACCAGTCATGCTCCTGGAGATTGGGGGGAAGTTGACATTATTCCTTTAGCAGCTAGTCCAGATGGTGGTGTGGCTAAGGGATTTCATATAACTTATGAAATCAACCAGGTTAAATCATTACTAGCTGTTAATGAAAACAAAGGTTTGTTGATTATCGCAATTTATTTTTTACCGAGTGAAGGTAATGGTTACTTTTCTAGGGAATTCTTTTTTCTAGAATAGATAGCCAAATTTTTTCAGTATCATTAGTTTATCGTCATACTATGGCTGCCATGGCGATAACCTATAGTCCTCACCTCTTGGTAGCGATAGTTATCCTCAAAGTACCACAAAACAAGTCCCCACAAGGGCAGATCCCCCCATCTATTGCTATAAATACAGCTTGACTCATCAATTTTAGTTTGAAATTTTATAAAAATGTCATTTTTTCTAAAATATTCACAATTGATGAGCATGCAATTAGTGTAAGGACATTTGACACTATTGTGATCTTCTTCCAGCTTATTTTTTAGTTCAATATTATTCTCATTTACAAATTCTTTTAAGAGTTTTGTCATACCAAGAGTCACATCCGGTACATCGAATTTTCTAAAGTAGGGGGAGATAAATACTTGATTTTTTTTCTCCATTACCTCGACTATATCGTTATCAAATTTATGAATAAAACAATCTTCATCTATTCTGATTAGATATTGGTAATCCTTGGTGTAGTCTAAAAAATCTATAAACCAAAAATGACACATATGTTTATATCCTAGTGTAAACTGACTAGATCTACTCGTTGGAGGACATAAATCATTGTTAATTTTATTTTTACAATTATTGAAAGCTGTTCTGGGATATTCAGTTTTAATATTGATGAACTTTATTTCCATTTCTGGGGTAAAGCTTTGAATATATTTCTGGTGAGCAACTGATATATTGCCCTCATGAAATAAAAGATTATCAAATTGATTACTAAGATACTTGTTGATTGACTTATTTCTGGCAATCAAGTCTTGATAGTTTTCTTTTTTTTCATAGCCCTTAGTCAAAGCCACGACAGCAATCGATTTTCTATGCATGTTACCCATTATTACTGGCTGTGATTGATATTTCTTTTTCGTATTCTTTAAGGTAATTAGCAGCCATTGTTCGATAATGAAAGTCTCTCATTGCCTTTTTACGACAGGCTTGAGGAGAAATTTCATCCAGCCTTTCCACTGCAGCAATATAGTCTTTTTGCCTGTGACAAATAAAGCCAACATCAGAGGAAACTATTTCCTTAAATGCTCCATGATGACTACAAATTACTGGAGTTCCTGAGATTAACGCTTCAGGCACAACTAAGCCAAACGGTTCGTTAATTAGTGTTGGTGCCAGGAGTGCTTTGGCGGAAGCGATTAATTGCGCTTTCTGTGGTCCCCGTATTTCACCGATAAAGTCAACTCCTTGCTCCTGGCACATTGCAGCAAATTGCCGTTGATAAAATTTGTTTTTACTCGAACCTGCGACCACTAGCTTGATGCCCAGTTCTTGGACTAAGAGTAAGGCGATACCAAATCCTTTCAAAACAGCTCTTTCTAAACCACAGACCAAAAAGATGAAATAATCATCTTTGGTTTCAGAATAAATGAATTCAGCAGGATCTATACTATTGTAGACATAGCGATCGCAACCATAGCTTTGGGCATGGGAGCGGGAAACAAAAATCAAATTCTCTTTTGAGAGCCCTGAAATATCATGGTTTCCAAAAGGAGCTTGGAAGGTTCTGACCCAAGGCTTACCATGGGAATCGAATGCACGAGATGGGGGAATATCTTGAGGTTGTAAAATATCAACGTCAAACATTCGCTCCGTAACCTGATTAACGCTGTCTGGTAAAGGTTCTAGAATTTCATTATTTCTGAGATCGTAGAACACATCATGCCCCAGTTCTGCCAAGCCTTTAGCGAGCAAATCTGTAGTGTGTTGGGATGCAGTGCCATTAATTTTGGCTGGATATTGGTGATTACTTGATATGTAGATACGCATTTTTTCTAACATCAGTTATACTCTGTTACAATCTTACATCTGCTGGCTCTAATTTGTTAGATTTAAATTCCTCTTTTTCTTGAGGCAATAATCCGCTGGATTGGGTTCTGTATAGGTAGGCAAAATGTCCGTTCTTTGATAGCAGTTCATTGATTGAACCATCTTCGATAATATTTCCTTCCTGAAATACGAGAATGCGGTCCATAAAGCTGAGGGTGGAGAGGCGGTGGGCAATGACAATGGCAGTTCGTCCTTGGATTACCTTTTTTAGGGCATCCTGGATAGCTTGTTCAGTGATAGAATCCAGGGAAGACGTGGCTTCATCTAGGATTAGGATAGGACTATTTCTGAGCATGGCTCTAGCGATCGCAATACGTTGCCGCTGCCCCCCTGAAAGTTTTACTCCTCGTTCTCCTACCAGGGTTTGATAACCTTTTGACATTTCTGTAATAAATTCATGACAACAGGCTTTCTGAGCAGCTTCCATTACCTCCTCATCTGTAGCATCCAAACGGCCATAGCGAATATTCTCGATCAGGGTACGCTGGAATAAAGAAGGGTCTTGGGGAATCAGGGCAATTTGACTGCGTAGACTCTCTTGAGTGATTTTATTAATGGGTTGATTGTCAATGAGGATTTGACCCTGTTGAATGTCAAACTGACGTAAAATCAGCCTGGTAAAGGTGGTTTTTCCTGCCCCTGAAAATCCAACAAGCCCTACTTTTTGTCCAGGTTCGATTTTCACGGATAAGTTTTCAAATACCCTGTAACTGGAGGGATAATGAAAGCTAACGTCTGCAAATTCGATAGCTCCTGCTTTCACTTCTAGAACTTCGGCTTCTTCGAGATCAGTAATCTCATGGGGTTGAGATAACGTTTCAATAGCATCTGTACAATTACCGAATTGTTCAATTAGATCTGCCAGTTGTTTGACAAGTTGATTGGCTTGATTGAGAAAGTTGGTTAGAATGGTAACAATCAGCACAAAATCTCCGGCGGAAACCCATTGCTGTTTAAATCCATAAACTAGAAGTAATAGAACCATAACTTCACTGATTAAGATTGTAAAATCTTTAACAGCAAAAACTTTGATTGTATTTAGTTTTAGATCAATTTTTTTATCAATCGTCTGATCATGATGACTAGAAAATAAAGCAATTTCTTCTTGCTCATGGGCAAAAGAGCGCACAACATCATGGTTGCCTAAGACATCAGTTACCAATCCAGAGATATTAGCATTGGAAGCTGAGTAATTTTTTGCTTTATTGTAAAGTCCTTTTGCTAAATTAGGAGCAACTAACCCGATAAATATCAAGAACCATAGTAGAAAACATAGACCGATAATTGGGTGGACTAAAACAAAAAAAATAAATACATACACAAACTTGATGGCTACACTTGAAAAGTTATTAAAGCACACATTAGCAATTCGATTGAAACTAGTCACGAGAGTAAACAACTTGCTCGAAACTGCTCCAGATAAGTTATTTTGAAAAAAATGACTGGAATGTCCTAGAGTATGCTTCAAGAACGATCGTAAAATAACTCGATTGCAAGTCGATACAGAGAATATATTAATCCAGTCTCGAAGCAGAACTATCAGTTTCGCAAAGACTAGACAACTGATATAAATAAGGACAGGAGTTAAAAAGTCTCGGTAAGAAAGATTACCTTTTGCCTGAGCTGCTATAAAGCCATCTAGGATTACTTTTAATTGATAAGACTTCAGCATCACTAATGAAGCCCCAATTCCCGTGATAGCGGCCAAGGCAATAAATTGCCACCGGAGTTTATTATCGGCTTGCCACAAAACATACCAAAAGAAGTCTTTTGTGGTTGTAGGGATACTGATGTTTTCCTCTGGGATTTGATTGGTTTCTTCTGAAATTTGATTGTTAAGTAATTTTTCTTCCATTACTGTAAACTAAACTGTAAACTAAACTATAAACTAAGCTTATGTAAGTCTATTAAACCCTAGCAATGTAAAGAAGGGACATGCTAATTGAAATCAAGTTTAGGTGTCAGGTATTAGATTCAAGAAGGAGACAGGAGACAGGAGCCAGAATCAGCTTCGACCTAGGTTAACAGCCCATACAAATCAGTATACACTAGTCATGGTTCCGAACTCTCCCGAAGTGACCTGAATATCGCTTCAGTGTACCAAATTAGTTCCTTAATAAAGGAATTAAGCTTGGTTGTAAACCCTAAATCGGATAAGTTACCATTGATATCAAACATTTCTTTAACATGGGAAATAGGTAATTTATCTGGAATGGGCAAACCCCCTAAAGCCAGGCAAAGTAATCGCAATTGTGCCAGACAATTAAGTCCTCCAAATCCCCCAGAAGATACGGTACAAATACCAATGGGCTTATATCTTAGAGCCTGGGGTTCAAGATAATCAAGGGCATTTTTTAAGACTCCTGGGTATCCATTTTTGTATTCTGGAGCAACAATCAAAATTCCATCCGCTTGGGTTAGCTTAGAGCAGAATCGTGATAAATCAGGGGGTAAAACTTCCATTTCCTTTAATCGCTCCTCTAGCATAGGTAGCTTATACTCAGCCAGGTCAATTATTTCAGTTTTAATGGAAGAGTTTTGGGATAATTCTTTAAAAATGAACTGAGCTACCTTCAAGCTTTGTCTTCCCGTCCTACAGCTTCCCAAAAGAATAGGAATTTTAAGGTTTATTTGGCTTGATTGTTCCATAGAGATAGGGATTGACTATTGAGTGTTAATAAACTATCATTTTATGACTGCTCCAGTGTTATCATAAACCAAGTTTATCGTGAGAACAACAGCTAAATGTTATGATATTATCACAATAAACCTGGTTTATTGACCGAGTCACTAGCAGTGCGGTCATAGCGAGCAGAGCCATTGGTATATTTCGGGCTAGGAAGCTCCCTAAGGATTTGTTGATCGGCAGTTAGATGGAGGATCATGGGAAAATCCGGCTTGATTTAATAAATTTATTCCTATTAAAATTTGATAGTATCTTAAAAAGTGCTACAAATCAAATAATTAACCATAAACAATAGATGACGACACCCAACTTAGCGTTTATTACCTGTATAGAATCAGGCCATCTAGAAACTCAGTCTCTACTACTATATGAAAGTATTCGCTGTTACGGAGGTCGCTTTAGTCAATGTCCGATCTACGCTTTCTCTCCTAGGGTAGGTCATGAGATTTCTCCAGAGACGAAAAAACGCTTAGAGAAACTTAGTGTTGAGCATATTGACTTAGTACTAAATGATGAATTCCCCCACGACCCCTACGCCAACAAAATCTTGGCTAATGCTTATATTGAAAATCAGAAAAAACACGATTTTTTAGTATTTATCGACAGTGATACGTTATTTTTTCGCGAACCAACTGCATTGGGGTTACTAGATAGTTATGATGTTGCTGTCCGGCCAGTTAGTTGGAAATCAATCTGTACTTCTGGTTCGCCAGATGATCCCTTTGATAATTACTGGCATCTTTTGTGTAACTATTGCGGTGTCGATTACGAGAGTATCCCCTTAATCGAGACATTTGTGCAAGGGGTTGTGATTAAAGCTTGTTATAACGCTGGCTTAGTAGCAGTCAGAGCTAGTAAAGGCATATTTAGCAAATGGCAGGACGATCTGATCACTGTTTACCGCCAGGGACTAGAGCCAAAGCAGGGTTCTGTTTGGCCAAAGGATCAAACTACTTTATCAACAGCTATCTGGGGAATTACAGACCGGGTTCAGATTTTGGAACCTGTCTATAACTATCCGATTATAGATATTAATAAACGACAACCATTATTACAATTTAATAGTTCTCATCCCCTCATTCACATTCATTATCATGGCATGTTCAAGGCTGAAAATTTACCGACTAATCCTTTATTTCAGTCCAATTTTGAACTGGAAGCAGAACTCAAAACTTGGTTATTAGCAAGGTTACCGTTAGATTCTGTGCCATCGCCAGCATAAAAACTGTAATCCACTGGCAGATCATAGTTGTATTGACTCAGATCAATCCCGATTAACTCGGAGGTGATAGCATTACTTTCTTGATAGTAATCACCAACCACTTCAGTGATTGTTGCCATGAGCTTACGTTTGATAGCTGAGTTACAGGGTTCAAGAATAGCTAGGGGTAATTTACTCTCCAGTTCTTGTAAATAACTCACAAATCGACGATTACAAACCTTGAAAGGTAGTAATGGACTGGGATTGAGTTGTGATGGTTTCATAATCAACGAATTTAAAGTACCCATCAAGAGTGTTGCCATCCATGACAGTGAACTGTTCACACGGTCATGATAAGGCAAGGTTTCAACAATACCAGCACAATCTTTAATTCCGTTGAACTCTAGAATTTGCCCAACGAAGCGTTTGGGGTCGGTTTTAAATTGCTCGTAAGGTAACACTAGTACATTGGAGCGACCGAACAGTTTCTGATAGTAATTTATCAGGAAATTATAGGCAAAGTGGTCGAGGCTAAAGAGGGGTATTTTATAACTTTGAATTTGCGGTTTTCCGATGTAATTGCTTAGAGAACATGGGCCACTGGCACGTACATATTGATTATAAGTTGAAAGAATCATCTGCTTTTGTTCCCTAATCACAATCAGAATGCGAGCCTTGGGAAACAAGGCAATAAGTCTATCCGCGATTTCTTTGCTGTCGTAACCAGCTGAATGGGGGTTTCCAGATAAGCGTTCCACGGCAATAACGGGAATTTGATCATCTAAGGTTGAAGGAAGAGAGCTTTTAATTTGCTCACTACATTTTGCTAGATCAAATGCCAACGGATGGGGGCCAACGATTTTATGTCGCAGCGACGGGTCAGTCCACCAAATGAAGCCTGATGACGGATTTTTAAAAAGGTGACAGTCAAGCCAAGAGGAGCCAGTTTTAAAATAACCAATAGCAATTAAAATATTTTGCGAAATCATAATAATGTTATAGCCTTCCAGGGCACAGACAATTAATTAGTTTAGCCGAAAAAATGCTCAGATACAGGAGCACAAATTTCTTCTATTAGAGCAATATCCGTCTCCTGCAAAGCTTGGAGCTCAATCTTTTCTTGCTGTAGCCAGGAACTATCTAAGACAGCAGAACCATCAGGAGATCGTTTTTTTGATAAAAGCCGCGCTCCCCTTTGGTATTCATCATCAAAACATTGGATCACCGGGTAGTTTACTGATACTTTAAAATCTTTACCCTCAATTAAACTGAGAATTTTTTCTACAGTTCCTAGGGGGGATGAACAAACCTGATCATAACTTACAATTAAATTAAGCAAGTTTTTATCTTGTAAGAGTTTACCATTAATAGCTTTCCATTGACGAGCGCATTGAATAACTTTATTGTTATCAATGAGCTGTTGCCAGTTTTTAGGTTTTACCCCCCACCAACCTTCCTCTGGCTCATATCTATATCCCTGACGACGTGTAAACCTTTTCAGTAAAGAAAAGACATTGGGAACAGGTTTACGAACTATGCCAACAATACAACTATCGGGGAAAAGTTTTCTGAGCCAGGGAATCCGAACTGCATTATAAGGATTTTTGTTGACAATAAGAGATGATTTTATGTCTAGATTTCCTAAGCGCTCTAGTAAACAATTTTTGATTTCCTCGGTAGCATCCTCCTCCCCAATTTCATGACCCATTTCACCTCCACTCCTTTGATAAATCGTTCCTGCAGGAAAACCACGGGGAGTAAAGGAGGGTACATTGCCCCAAAAATCCTGTCCTTCTCCTTCTTGAAATGGATGTTCTACTAATCCAGATTCCGCTAGGAGTTGTCTTAAGAGGAATGTTCCTGATTTTTGGAGACCAACAACTAGGATAAATTTTGGTTTCATTTTTGAATCTCTACACCTGATTCACTAACAAATGCTATAGCTTGAAACTAGGAGGTTTAAATCTTTCTATTATCAGCTCCTCTTGTTCTTTATACTTTTCAGTTAAGTACTTTTCAACTTTTTCAGGTATATCCATTTTCGGGCTATTATTGAACAAAAAATTTATCGTCGAGTTAAAATATCCTTCTTCATACTTTATTTCTAAAAAATTACAAACGTTTTGGAGCATATTGGCAGGATTTAGGCAAATATCATCGTAGAATAAATAAAGGATTTTGTCTTGAGCGAAATATTTTTCATAATTAGTTATAGTTCTGGTATAATGCCCTTTAAGTAGACTATATTTTGCATCGATCATCTCGACCCACTCTTCATAACTAATCTGTTGATAATCGAGAGTATCCCAATGCCTTGAGGTAACTACCTGTGACCAGGCTCTTTTGACGGGATTACGTAAAATATAAATAATCTTAATATCGCCTAATAAACCTTTGATGTGTTTAACACCTAATTCTGGTAAAGCTGAATAGGCAGGGGTTATTTCACCTATAGCATCTTGAGATATCGCCTCCTTGAATAAAGCCAAATACCACTGGTCATCTTTAACTTCCGAAAATGCCAGATGAGCCAAAAACTTAAGGTAGCTATAGCTAATAGTTTCCCCCTTAAGTTTTTTGTTTAGCTCCCTGCTCAACGTCGATAGTCTATTTCTTTCTATTCTGGTTACTGTACTTTTATCGAGATGAATCTCATCGAAATAGTGTATTTCTTTATAAGCAGGTAGCCAGATTTGAGGGTGCTGCTTGAGATTATGATATAACCAGGTTGTCCCGGCTTTTTGAGCCCCAATACACAAGAAATTAGGTTTACTAGCGTTAGTAGCCATGTTCAACAAAAATTTATTTTTGCTTATGGTCAATAGTTACTGTAAATCACTTTAAATCAGCACCCACAGCCAGGGAGGTATTATCTAA
>NZ_JAAHHS010000102.1 GCF_010692395.1 Moorena sp. SIO3H5 | reverse complement strand
ATAAATCCCGTTGTGTCATCTGGGACATAAATTGTCCTTTCTGCTGTGAAAAGATGGTTCCTCGTCTATCCTTAGCCGCAATTGTGATATCGCCATTGGGAGTTGCTCTCCAGTTGTAGTTTAGTTTACCTTCAACCTGTACAGTATTTCCTTGTGATTGGGCATACTCGAGCAATGTATCTGCAACTGCCTTGACACGGCTAAAGTAGTCAGCCTCAGACGCTCCTAATTGCCGAAATTTTCCTTCAGGTTTCTGTCCCCAATCTAACTCCTTTTTTACCTGTGAAATTTCTTGATATTGCTGTTCATTGAGCTTGGGTTCTCCCTTTACAGTGACACCCATAGCACCAGCGCTAAACTTCATCAAGTTCTTCCCTTTTTTGTCAATAAGTGCATAGGAATTATCCTCGCGATAAATCGTATACTCTGCTGATTCGTAGGTATCTTGTCCTGGTGAGGCTTGGGAATTGATTAAGCGCACTAAGGTAGCAGCAGCGTCTTTTTGACGGGATGTCTCATGGTAGTTAGAAACAGCATTTTTTACTTTTTCAACTTTTTCTGAAATCGGTGAAACAACCTTTTCCCACCAACTGGGCTGTTTTGATTCAAGCATTCGCGCTTCAATCAATTCAGATAGAAACTCCGATTGCATAGCTTCTTGTTTTTGTTTTTGAGCCCTACGAAGCATACGCATCTCATTAACCTGGGACTGCAAAAACTTCTTTAGTGGTGTATCCTCTAAAGCCTGCACTGACCGTCGTACTGAATATAATCCACCTCTGTTTTCAGTATTAGCTTTTACGGGTTGGACTTTTGGTTTTAAAGCTTGGTTTTGTGGTTGAATTGGACTAGATACCTTTTGTTGTTGCCCCTGTAGTTGTTGTTCATCAAAAGCGTTAACTTTTACAACACCTTCATCATTGGTTTGTAAAATAACGATTCCATCCAATTCTACTTTTTTATTGGTCACCCCAACCATCTCTCCTACAGATGACTCTTTGGCTAAAGTCAACTGACCAATGATGTCTGAGTTTAAGTCATTGACCAACCTATCTCCATCTTTACCATAGACTACTTGATCACCGTCGGTAATTTTAATTTCAGCCTCTTGATTACTATTGTATACCTGACCATTAAGTTCTTGACCCTGTCGATTTTGTTCTTGCTTTTGCTGCTGCTTTTGCTTAAATGCTGCCAGTCCACTTGACCATTTGGAAATGACACCTTGGTATTGTCCTTGTAAAGATGATACATAGGACTCACTGACTATTGTTACTTTTGCCATGGTTTTAAACTCCTAATGCTCCCAACCCTAAGGCTCCAAAAATTGCTGCTCGGTGCTGCAAGTTCTGAGTGCGATCAAGTAAAATATTTTTTCCTCGATAAAACACACAAAGCTGCCCATCGAAATACCAAGCATTGTAGTCACTGACCTGATCGTTGTGCCTAGGCATTTCATAGGGTATGCCTTTGGAAACCACTACGCCAGCTAATAATCCATATTGATCAAAAATCTCAATCACATTAGGAAAATAGTCGATGGGTAATGAGGGTAGATCAGATAAGTTATTTGTTGCCCTATCTAAATCCTCTACAGGATTTATTTTATTGTTAGAAAACATGGCTTCCTCCAATTACACAATTTTCAAGTTATCAGATAGCAACCTGTAAGCTGTAACCTACAACCTGTAACCTGTAACCTCTAAGAAAGCAATTCATTAAAAACTTCCTTCGAGGAGGTCTGGTGAGACATCTTGATCAGATAGACGTGGAGGCCAATGAGAAGTTGCCGTGGATGAGCTAGATCCAGAGTTTGGTATTAATGCTGGGGTAGGAGAAAATGATGCTGGTGCTTGTATAGCGCCATTTGTTGGCAATGGAAATAATTGCTCTACTAATGCCATTCTCTCCTTAAGTTGACGCACCCTTTGCTGATTAGAAACTCGGTGAGATGCTCTCTTGACTTTAATTAAATGCTCTCGAATACTCTCCCACAAATTTTCTGACCACTCCTGCTCTTTAAGATCAAATTCAGGAATTTGAATTTGTTCTAACAAAGGCACATAGCTTTCTTTTGCTCTTTGATAAGCGGGATTGATGATGACTGCTTTACCAGTTGGTAATTTAATAAACTGAGCAGGCTCTAAAAGTGGTCGCTTGTTTTTTTGATCGGATTTAGAGTGAGAACTGCCCCCTGTACCACTACTCTTGGATTTGGATTTGAAATGAATTTGGAACTCTCCTAATAGGTCAGAGAAGGTTTTAGCGGAGTCTGGATCTTGGGGATTAAAGATGAACTTTGTAGCTGTACCTCCTAGAATAGCTCTGGTCAGCTCTTTGCCATACCTATTTTCTAATTGTCCTAAGTTTTGATAGCCTAGAATACCACAAAACCCATCTTCTCGGTTTTCATTTAACCAGTTTACTAGCTGGGGTAAGTACAAACTTGGTAGCTCATCGAGGGAAACAACTAGAGGGTCTCTTCGAGGTTTAATTCGGGAGACATTCCGGTTAATAACCATATGGAGGATTGTTGCCAATAGTGGTCCGACAATATCCCGGTTATTTCGATCTAACCCAAAGACGATGAGTTGTTTTCTTTCTAAATCTAAAGGTAAGGTGGTTTTTCCACAAAATGCTCCCATAAAGTCTTTTTTCAAGAATTTTTGGAAGGTTCTCTGAGCAATTCCGATAATACCGGCTACGGTTTTCTCACTTTCTTTGATACTAATGATTTGGGATAGAGGGCGAGTAGTCCAGACATTTAATTTCTCCTGGGAAGCAAATTCCAATCGGCTAACTAGGTCAGGCAAACTTAAAATTGCCTGTGCTGTCATTATATCACAATATCGCTGATTTTCTACTAAGGTGCCAACTGCCTTGGTTAACAAAAATATTCCTTCGACTAAACTATCACCCGCATCTTCAAAGAACTTATCACCACTGGCTTTTCCGCCAGTTAAATCTGTATTTCGGTTAATGACTTGGGCGATTTGACCGGCTGCGATCGCATCTTCTTCATCTTTTAGTAAATCCAAGGGATTACAGACATCTGACTCGGGAAAACCAGGGGCAAAAATATGTACCTTATAGCCTCTTTTTAAAGCATAACCCACGGCTCGTTTTGCTTGCGCTGGATATTTGAAGTCATATATAATTGTAGGAAATCCTTGGTCAAGGGATGAACGAATTAAAGGGTCACAGACTGAAAATGATTTCCCTGAGCCACTGGCTCCAATGGCGGAAATCCCCCGTTGGGCATCGGGAAGATATAAGGACTCGGCAGCAGGCTTAAACCAATTGAAAGCTTCAGGTTTCCGTTGCTTTTTCAATTTTCCCTGCTTTATCCATTCTTGCTCCTGACGCTTCTGAATGTCTTCGGGAGTGCCGACGTAGAGAGCAACGGAGTTTCTGGAAATATTAGCCATCTGTTCCTGAGCTTTTTTACGAGCAGCTTTTTTCTCCTTTTTACCTCCCCAATAGCCTGTAGCTAATTGACCTTTCTTGCCATCGGGTATTATCACTAGCAAACCCAAAGCTATCAAACAGCTGGTTATGGTGATTCCCTGATTAGTTTGGGCAAAATCTATAAGATTTTCTTTAGTAAGTTGCTGATAAATTAATCCCGGAGGTAGACTAATAACGTGATTTGTATTTTGGTTCATTTTTCTTTGAAAATCGAAAATTGAAGACAACTATAGCTGTTTTAAATTGGTTGAGGTACAGATTCCTGGGTTTTAGGGAACAGGGAATAGGGAATAGGGTAAAATCTTGTATACCTCACCCAATTAATAAATGCTATATCGTATTTTCAGGCTAGTTTTGCGTAAGTCCTATAAGCTGCTGATCTGCATTTAAATTGGTGATTACCTGTTCCCTGTTCCCTTTGATTAATTTAGGTATACCAATCTAAATGCTGAAGAGCTTAACAATTAACAATTTTCAAATTAATGACTAAAGTAAGCCTAAAAAGATCGGGTCTTGCTCTTGGTAGGACAGAAATGGTACAGGACCGATGAAATAGGGTGTACAACCTAAATCCACAAACATGTTACGGACACAATAGCGGAAAAATAAGGCTGTACCAGCAGAGCCTTCTGTTTCTGATGTATCCCAAAGCACTACCTTAAAGGCATCGCCAAAGGGGTGTCTACCAGTGGGTTCCATCCCATCATTTATTTGTCCTAAAAAACCGGAACCTCCTTCAACTTCTTGATATTTACCACTAATCCACTGCTTACCTTTGATACTTGGCTGACCAGCTAATTCGATATGAGCGCATTCACTTTCACAGGGAACTTTAAATCCTTCTTGATCACTACCGGAAATGGTATTATTGCGTTGAGATTCAGCTATGCCAAAGGCGATATCTAAAATACCAATGGCGCTCCCTTGTGCTTGAATCGGATTGGGAAATTGGGAAAATGGTACTTGGGATAAACCAGGAACTTGAGCGATATTGGTATTCTGCCAATCCTTAAATGCAGCGAGGGGAGCAACATCAATACCAGGTAGGGAATCTAAGCCATAAACCGATAGGTCAAGGGTGTCAAAGGAAAGGTCTCTGAGGTGGGGTGAGAATGCTAAAAAGTCTCCTAAGGTTTCTGTTGGGTCAAAGCTACTGGCTAAATTGATGGATAGTAAACCAAAGACTGGTTGCAGCTGTTCTATAGTATATCTTTCTAAATCAGGAATGGCGTCTACTAAGCTACCTAAGGTTTGGGAGCTCATTAACCCAAAATCTGCTAAGGACAAATTTCCTAAGTCCAATCCGGTTAGGGACATAATGCTATTCAAGCTAAAATTTTGTAGCTCAAATATCTGCTGAAAGTCTCCTAATTTCATATATTGGTCTGGTGTTTGACCAGCTAACCATGTCCTTGATGGGTCATAACCTACGGCTTGAATAATGTCTGAAGACGCTTGAAAAGAACCCCCTTGAGAAATACCGGGAAAAGTTCCGAAGGTGACTTGATTCCAATTTGGTAATTTAGTTCCCTCCCAAGCTGTGGTTGGCACATAGTCTTGCAGAGGATAACTTGCAGCATTTAATGCTAGCTTGGGTTTTACTTTTGGTTTTACGTGTGGTTTTACTTGTGCTTGTACCTTGGGTTCAATTTTCGTTTCTTTTACTGGTAGTTGACTGTTTTGAACAGGAGTAAGAGTTGCGACCGCTGTTGGCATTCTTAATCCAGAGGCAATAAGAATACCAGAAAGGACAAAGCAAAGACCTAAGCCAGTGACGAACCAATAGAGTAGAATAAATCCTTTTTTACGATGCTTATCTATTTGCCACCAAGGTTGATTTTTATGGGATTTTATCTGATGGTTACTGCTCATTATTTTTCTCCTGGTTTACCACTTCTTTAGTTAGGACTTCAATGGTGTTTTTTTGTTCATTTATTTGTGAAATTGCTGTTGGAACAGTTGGACGACGACCCATTTTTTGCAATTTATCTGCCAATTCTAAAGAAATACCGGCTTGAGTAGCGGCATTTGAAATAGTCTCACCGTCTTTGAGAAAAACGACGAAGTTATCTAACTTTCTATGGAGTTGTGAACCCTTGACTAAAAGTCCTTGTAAGGTTGCTCGAAAGATCCCCCGCTCTATGGCATCGACGACGATAAAATCTACGGAAGGAGTAGGTTTATTAAACTCAATGACTACTTCGCTAGGTCGGTCAGCAGGAGTTACTTTAAATAAGTAAATCTGCCTACCATTAATAGAACGAGTAACTACTGTCAAAAGTGTGCTATTTGTCTTTGGGATACCAGGAATATCAAGTTCTTCAATGCGGCGCAAATGAATTACAGTTGCCTGATTATACTGACAGTTTTTTTTAGCAACTAAGTTATCTAAGCAACCATCGACATCAACAGCAACGAATGAGGGATTATCAATCCAGAGCTTTTCAATCACTTCCCCAGTAGAAATGAAACTGATATTTACCCCATATCCTGGAGCTAAATCTACTGGAATTGGGTTATTTTGAGGTACTGAAGATTGCCCAGAAGAGGTTAGACTTACCCGTCTGACTGCTATGGCTGAATTACCAGGATCTGCACAAGCTGGCTTAGCTATAAAAAGGGATAAAGCAAATAGTAAAAGAATTTGAGTTTTGGCTGGTTTAATTTTTAACTCTTGACCTAATTGAATTTGTAAGGCTGAAAAAAAATTAGTCATGGCTAGTTAGAAGCTCCTTAAATTAAAAATTGAAACGTCAAAATTTATAGCATTTTTTGTATTAGATGAGGTACAAATTTCTGGGAAGGGTAAGGGCCTGTATTCAAACTCGGAGATCCCCCTAAATCCCCCTTAAAAAAGGGGGACTTTGACTATGGCTCCCCCCTTAAAAAAGGGGGACTTTGAGTATGGCTCCCCCCTTAAAAAAGGGGGGCTGGGGGGGATCATAATCTTGCGGAAAACTTTGTCTTGATGCAGTCGCTCATGGGGGGAACCCCCAAGACCGCGCTGCATCGCTGAAAACACGCCCTAGGGGTGGGTTTCTCTTCCCTGTTCCCAGATCCGCTGTTCCCTGTTCCCTAAAACCAGAAAATTTGTACCTCACAAAAGTAAAAAACGCTAGACTACAACTCAAAAGGTGTGTTGACAAAAATTTGTACTGAACTTCCGGCACCCATGTACCATAATTTGGGCAAATTTTGTATTCGGCGTGTTGCTGAAGCATTACGCTGTACAATGTCATCAGCAAGAGGTTTAAACCCTCCCTCAAGCACTGCTCCCCATAGGTTACGGTCTCGACTAGTGAAGGTGCTAGACTGGCTTGAGCCAAAACCACTGGAGGTGGTAATTTGACTCCGTTCAGGTTGATTGAGTACTTCTCCGACTTTGGCAGCAGAACCAAACAAGAAGGCGATCATGTCATTTCTGGCGATATCACCAGAACCGCGATCCCAGACATTCGCCACCATGGGATTACCTTTATTTCCTCTGAGACTAATCACTCCTGGGGGTAACTGATATTCTTGGTCATCGATGATTAATGCGATCGCATCACTATTCACTAGTCCATTATCATCAACCATGTGACAGAGAAAGACAATTTGGCTACCAGCTTTGAGCAAAACTTGGTTATTTTCATCCACGAGAGGCTCACTCAGACGCACCACAAATCGTTCATCCAAATTTGGTTGTTGAGAATTTCGAGACAGGTTTGACTTTGTCCAAACAATTGGTGTCACTAATTCCCCAGCTGCTTCTTGACCAAAGGAAAATAGCTTCCGTCTAATCGTTCTGCCAGCTAAAATACTGGCTTCTTCTGAGATAGCAACTTGATCAGCAAAGAAAACCGGAGACCCACTGAGGGGTTGGGGAGGATTGGGAGAGTGTGAAACTCTCTGTACAGTTGGGATTGACTGTGTACTAGCAATAGTAGAGCGTCCCCTGAGCCCATTGTTTTGTTGGGCTACTGGTTGTGTTTGTGGGCTTGGTTCCATCATCGCCACATTTTGCTCTGGCGCTTCTGGAGTATTCCCTGAACTCAAACCATAACTTCCCAGTTGGCTCAAAGCTAGCCATTGCTCCATGGGATCTATCTTTGCTACTGGGGCTGGTGGTGGTGGTGGAGGTGTTGGTGCTTTTGCCACAGGGGGTGGTGTTGGTGCTGTGCGCACTGGTGCTGTCCGCACTGGACGGGGTGGGGGAGCTTGACGAATTACCACCGGTTGCCGCACTGGACGGGGTGGGGGAGCTTGACGAATTACTACCGGTTGCCTTACTGGACGGGGTGCTGGACGGGTTGATGCTCTTACCACAGGAGGGGGTGGTGCTGAACGCACTGCTGGCCTAGGACGAGGTGGTACAGGTGTTTTCGGTGATGGGGATGGGGGTTCTTCTGACTTGGCCAGCTCTATGGTTGTTTTTGGTCTTTTTTTGTCTTGAATGGCTTGGATCTGTTTTTGTTGCTTGGCTAGGGCTAATTCAGTCTTCAGTCGTCCGATTTCAGAATCGGTCGCGTTTTCCGATTCCTTCTCAACACTGGTGGGAATCGGAGTAACTTTTTCGACCAATTTCTTCTTAGAAGACAAGGAGGTCATTCCTGTAAAAACTAATCCGGCGACTACAGCAATTGACCCAGTTACTGCACCAACGGAAGCACCTTTTGCCCAACCGGATTTTGCGAATTCCTGTTGGGTAACATTTAAGTCTGGATCTAAATCAGCGGTACCATCAGTCGATGGCATTACCCCCTGAGTGCTAGGATTTTGTTCTTGGTCATAACTAGTATCAAATTTTAGCAACTCAGCTAATGATTCTTCTGTCCATGTCGGGGCGGTATTCTCTGCACCACTGTTCTGCTGAATCAGAGTTTTTTTACTCATTTCTTCTTCAGATTTATGTTCGAGACTTTGGACATCAAAGTCTTTGAGATCTGATAGCTTCATAATTTCTCCCAGTTGCTGTAATTATTCCAGTTGATGTAGTCATGAGTCGCACAACACGGATGTATTAACACCGACGAATGCACGGATTAATGGACTCTTGTCATCAAGACTATTCGACTCATGATTCAGGTTTATTTCGAGTCTAAATCTTTGATACTTACCACTTCCAAACCTTTCTCTCTAGCTTTAGCAATAATTGGAGGTAGACTATCCTCTGCCAGACCTGGTGAATACTTAGGAGGTTCCACTGCCCGTACATGAATCTGTTTGTTGAAGGGAATATAGGTGGGCAAATTATTGGTAGTATCTAGAACGGTTAACGTGCCAACCAAATCGAGTGTCCATTCTCCTTCTTTTATTTTAATAGGTTCTCTGACAAATTGGGGGACAAAAGCAAATTGTGTTTTGCCTTTAAATACGTTTGATGGCGTTAAGTCTACTAACTTTAAGAGAAACGGATCACGAAAATCATCGGCTAAGGCAAAGCTAGCTTTCCAGGCTTGAGTAGATATTTTACCTCGACGCCTACCTTTGCCATGAATTTCTACTCCTGGATCAGAGTCTAAGTTAGAAAAGGGAACACCATCTTTTCCAGGTAATCGCCCTGTCCAAGTAAACAGGTCACTCATGGTTTTAATGGTAAATGCTTTAATTACCTCTGGTGTCCGTTCTTTATTCCCAATGGTTGTTACCGCAGTGGTTTCACCAGTATTCAATTGCACCAAGGAAGGAGCTGGCTTATTAGCTAGCCTTGCTTGAGCGCCATACAACAGGGCTAAGAAAAACAGAATTAAGGTATTGTAAGCAAAGTTGCTGATTAAGATAATCCCCAGACTATCCGTCACATTGAAACTGGATAACCAAGTACTCTTCTTACCTCTTTGGAGAAATTTTAGCTTATTCTGAGGAGAACTAGTCGTGCTGTCCATTTATTTCAAGCCTCCTAATACAAAAGCACTGAAGGAGTTTAAGCTATTAAAAATAGCTAGACCTCCTCCAGCGGCTAATACTAACGCTAGGATGGGGGCAATTAATCCAGCGACAAAAGCAAAAACTAATGGGTTATAACTCTCAGCATTAACAATTAATGTGGCGACTAAACCAACAATAATGTTGTAGCATATTTTAACTAAACCGATGGAGAAAAAGCTAATTAACCAAGCGTAAATTGCCTTAGCTCCCACAGGTAATAATGTGGCACCAACCGCTAATGGACCTAATAGCCCGGTTAGCAACATGGAAACTTCTGCTACCCACTGAAATGCCATCCCAATCGACATTAACCAACCCGTTACTGCGGTTTGTAAGGCAAAGCCGACTCGTTCAGTAACATTCAGAGGATTCAGCAATGAACCAATTTGAGCAAGCAATGCCTGAGATGAGGGTTGTAATGTTCTAGAAAACTCCTGTGCTTGTTGCTCTGCATTTGTTAAACAATCCACCTGTTGTTGAACATCGACGATAGAATCACATTGAGAAACCAATGAATCAATAACCGCTTTTGCCCCAATATTTTCTGTTACCATTTGGTAAGATTCTTGCAAAGAAATTCTGGCAGATGTGTTTTGCAGTAGTGAATTAGACGTATTGTTGATTACACTTCTGAGTCCTTGGGTGCCATTGGCTAACATTGCTCCATCATTGGCTAACAAAACCGCGACTAATAAGGGCCAGATGATCTCAGACCACATAATTGGCTCATCGTATTCTATTAAAGCTTTTGCCCATTGAGTCATGAATAGAACTAAGCTTCCCACGGCAAAAAACACCCCCAGTGTAGCGATCACAGCATACAACCCACCTCCGAGGACTTCACTCCAGAGCTCATTCATGGCTTCTGCGATCGCAATTTGTCCGGTACGACCATTCTGGATAATCTGAGAGGCTCCATTACTAAATTGAGCCATTAAGTTGGGGGTGACTATCATTTAATGATTACCTCTTGACGTGATTAGTGATGGGATCAGCAAAGTTGAAACATTGGCGAGAGTGGGTAGATGAGGAATTCACAGAGATGGGCAGACGGAGGAAATCCGGAATATAAGGACGAACAGACATAGCGATCGCTACGCATGGGGATAAACAAATAAGGTAGGAATAGGGACAAGCAGGTAAGCTAGACCAAGGAGACATAGGAGCAATAGTTGTGAGTGAGGAGTAATATAGCGCTACGCGCAAGGCAAGAGGCAAGAGGCAAGAGGCAAGAGGCAAAATTTCACTAAAAGAGCGTTTCAGCTTGTATCAATGTCAAACACCTTAATGCGTAGTCCTATAAGTGCTAAGTGCGTGAATTCAGAATTGATAATTATTGAATAATTCTGGATCGAGATAACTGTTGACGGTTAACGATTAACAATTAACAATTAACGATCAACAGCTACCTGTAGGGTGGGCAAGGTTTTGCCCACCCTACCCATGGATTCTGTGCATAAGTCCTGTAACTAAAACAAGCCACTTAACGAGGTAATTCTCAAAGTTTCCATACCAGCGCCCAGTTTTTGGTATTGATCTGCCTGAGTTTGTCCATCCAAAGCACGAGAGATGTTGCTTTGGAGCATGTTAGAAATTTCTTGTCGTTGCGCTTCTTCAACGGTAGCAGCTTGCAAGGAGCCGAGTATGGCGGCTTGACGAGCATTCTGAAGAGCGACTTCTTTGATCACATTCTGAGTAACTGTCTGATTTTGAGCTGTTTGTGCTGATTCCTCTACCTGTGAAACAGTATCCTGCATTTGCTGTAGCTCCTGGATTGACTGCTGCTGTCCTTCTTGACTAAGAACACGAGAGGCTGATGCTCTAGCAACTTGCCTTTCTACTTCATTAGCAAGTTTGTCTCCTTCATAAATTGGGTAATCGCTTTCTTGGAGACTTTCCTCAATTGACGCTCTGACGTCTTCCACATCGGGGATACCTAAAACTCCCATGGAATCTTCCAATGCTGATTTCAAATCGTTGTCTATGGTTTCTGGTAGATTAGTAAACTCATCGAAGAAATTTGTAAAGTAAGACTTAACCTTCTGAAATTCCTCAACAAACGAGCCAACAAAACTATCGACAATTCCACCAGAAGCATAGGCTGGTTTAGGAACTGTTGTAATTAGGGTACTAATAATTAACAACTGCATCCAAGTTTTGGTCATATTTTTCGCCATGATTTAACTCCTTGATTGAATAGTTACGAAAAAATGCTGAAGGCTGAAAACTGAAAGCTAAAAGCGTATCCCTGACTCACCTAGATCATATTCTATTTTGAAGGCTTAATTTTGAAGTCCAACTTCTGCTCTCGGATCAGGTAACTTTGAATTCACGACTTGGACTTCTGAATTACGCATTTCTGCCATTTTTTTACTAGCATAATGCATAGCCATAATTTTATCCTTGGGATGTAAGCGCATTGCTGTCTGACGAATTGCTGATTCTTCAGGATTATTAGCAACTGCTGTTAACAGTGCTGAACCGGGATAAAATCGACAGTAGGTGTAAATGCCATTGTCATCGAGTAACCATTGAGAATACATTCCTTCTTGTTTAGGAAAAAATCCTTCTGTGGCATTTTTGTTAATAATCTCTGAAGGATATTTCAAAATATTGACAAAGCTATCAACTGCTGTTGGTTGAATTCTCCCTACTAAGCGAGTTGTTATATTCTGAAAAATTTTCGCTGCACTGGGAGACTTGGAAATCGTATCTGGATCTTGAGCCGATAAAATTACCCGAATTCCGGCTTTGGCTCCATTAGCACACAATCTGCCAATTAATTCAGCAATGGAATTATACTGGAACAGAATGGGACTTTCATCGATGAAAAATATACTCACCGGCGAGGCTAAAGAACGTCTTAAGGCTGCTGAGTAAATCCCTAAGGAGAGTAGTGCAGCATCTTCGTCACTACTAATATTCCGTAAGGCAAAGACTAATAACTGAGCATCACTTCTAAAGGTAGAAGGACGACTAATTGCTTGTCCTACTCGGCTATTGATCCAATACCTCAGTCGCAATTTGACTTGATCTAAGGCTTGAAGGATATCCCCAGATACAGAGGTAACTCGCAATCTCTCTAAGGAACAAAAATCAATAAAATCCGCAAGGGTAGGCATTAATTGCCATTCTTGAGAGTCTAAGCCATTGATATTTGCTGCTACATAACGGTCATGGATTTGATCATCATCAAAAAAGGCTTTGATTGCTAAGCTTAACATGGCTCTGATGTTATCCGTATAAGTCCGGTCATGAAACGTCGTGGAGCCAAGAACCATTAGCATTAGTGCTTCGACTAAGAATTCTTTGTATTCTGTAAGTCTCTCTTGTTGTAGTTTACCATCTAATCCCTTTAAGTTGGGCAATTCAAAAAGATTAACTGCCTCTCGACCAATATCAAAATAAGCTCCTTTATCCCCGAGAAAAGCGGTGTAGTCACTAAAGGTAGAACTGCCATCGGGTTTTGGATAATCCATAGCTGAGATGGGGATACCATGAGCTAAGGCTTGGGTAATAATTCCTGATGCTAAAACAGATTTTCCACTGCGGGTGGTTCCGAAAATACCTAGGTTTTTATGCTGTTTAAATAAGTCAATAAAAACTGGCGTACCCCCTTCAGCAGAGATTAATTCAAATCCCGTTCTATCCACTGTCCGGGTTTTGACTACTGGCATTAACCCTGGTGCAATATGGCTTAAATAGGTATGCGATCGCTTAAACGGACGCATTAATAGTCTGCTCCAGGAAATCGGTAAGGTTTCTAGCCATATTTTCCAAGGATATTCGGTCTCTCTTACCATCCAAGCTGGTGGAGGAAAATAAGATTTTAAAGTATAACACGCCTGATCTAACTCTTGTGGAGAATCGCGATGGACTAAGAAAACAACCGAGACATTAAATGGCACAGCTCCTTCATATAGAGCGGCCTGAGCCTCGACATTTTTCTGAATATTTAATTGTGCTTTAACATTAATCGTATTTTTTTCTTCTGCATATTTTGAGGAGACATTTGCCTGTTTCGTCAGCGAATGCATTTTGCTGGTTACTGTTTTAATATTCGCTTTGGAAATCTCGCAAAAACAATCGGTGTCATAGACCTCATCTTTTGCCATGACTTGCCACAGATAGCGCATTTGGGATTCTTTATTCCTCCACCCTTCAGGCTTATCTAAAAAGAGCATGACTGCCGTATACTGGTCTTTGAGATTAATCCAACGTCGATCAGCAAATGGAATAGCGGTATAGTCTTCCATTAACAGAGAAACCGGGTGGATTTCTGAGTAAACCTCTTCACTCACTCCAGCTTCAGTTAAGGAAAGCAACTGGGGAACTGAGCGAGGTGGTGTATTATTAAATCGCTGCCACACATAATTCCAACACTCTTGAGCAGAAAGGGGGCGAATCGATAGACCCATTTGATTGCTCAATAGCCTTTCCCAAAATTGATAGCCATTATTAAAGGCAATCTCTATCACTCTCTCGATCTGCTGTTTTTCATACTCATCCAGCTTGCCAATGAATCCGTTCCACCACTTGGTAGCTGTCATCAAAAATTCTTCGATTTTATCAGATGCTCCCTCTCGACCTGATTCTACGGTATAGGTAGCAAATAAATACAAGGTCTTTGGCTTTCTAATTCCCCCTTTGGTCAAGTCTTGAATTCGCTTCTTTTCTCCCATTATTAGGTACTTTAACTCGTTAGAGTCTGTATCCTTAATCAACTGACTTAAGGTGTTTTGTCTATCAGTGTCATCAGTGAAAGATTTTAGGTGAATGGTGAGAGTTTCCTGCTCTGGAAAATCTTTTAACCCAGCTTCGATGGCATCAAAAACTGGATCAATTAACTCCTGGCGTAAGGTGGTGTGGATGCCTCGACATTCAAAACCAAACACAAATTTATAGGAAGCTTCTCCTTTTCTGAGAATGTATCCACCAACATCATATCCATCAATTCTGACTTCTAGGAAACTAGCTAATTTACAGTCATCCTCGAACGGCTTTAAGGTTTTCTTTTTACCATTTCCTACATCAACCCGCTTCTTTCCCATCTTTTGTTTAGCTTGATCGTGAGCTTGAGTTGTTGTCATACTTTTTAGCCTTTGCCCTTTGCCTTTTCCCGTTTAACATCTAAAAGCCTTTGGTATCTACCCATTCCTCTTGTCCATTGAGGTACAGGTATAAACTTAGAAAGAAATTTCCAATGGCTAGAGGAAGTTAGCACCCACCAAGTAGACATACCCCAAACTCCGAAACAAAATGTCCATACCCAACTAGCTCCTAGTACTCCCTTGACGATGTAATAGGCAATTGCCCAAATTATTGCCCAGGGGATAAACTGATCGGCTGGAATAGGACCAATTCTCGGTTTTTCATCAAGAGTTCGGTTAACACGACGGAATTTTTGCTCTGAGTTATTTGCCATAGGTCAAGCTATTTTGGATCAGACTTGCGTTCCTATCAGTGATTGAAAAAACCTTCAATCTCAATAAAACCCTGACTAATCATCCCTTCAGCTAGATAAAACTCAACAGGCAAATTAGATAAGCGCGTAGTTTATGCTCCTGTGCCAGTGATATAGCCTGCTAAAAGATCACCCAAGGTAACTACAATCAAAATGATGATTGGAGTACGGGCTAGGGTTTTCCAGTCATCATCTTGTTGGGCAGCATTGACTACTTTTACCAATGAAATACCCAAATAAATGAGGAATAGTGCTCGTAAAACGTTAAACACCAGGGACACCAGCTCGGCGTCTACTTCAGGAATAGCACTAGTTAGCCAATCTTCTGCGACTTGGAAAAACTGGGCATGGGCTGGCGCTGCTGTAAAGTCCAACATAAACCACAGAAAGGTGAATAGGAAAAGACAGGCTCCTAAACCATATTTCCTAACTAGCCGTTGAATTTGATTCCCAGAATTACTAGGTTGGAGTCCAATCCACTTCACTCCCACAACTAGACATATCAAAAATGATACACCCATCAAAGGAGTGAGGGAGGTACTGATATAGAGATCCAATGCCATTGCGATCGCAGCCATGCCCATTAAATAGCCCAACGGCACTTGCTTCAACTGAGCAAGCAACTGAGCAAACAACTGAGCAAACATAGTTTCTTTACTTTTCCAGCGCTGTTGTTGACGAGGTGACATCGCAACAGAGGACTTGTTGACCATGGTGGATTTTTCTTCCCGTAAATTTTCTGACTCTTATTGTGATACAGAAAATTTTGAAATCGCAAAAGCGATCCCAGAGGAATAGTTCAATTTATCTTTATTAATAAATGTTACTGATTTAACGAGCATTTTGAATAAGCTAAATAATTGTAATTACTTCACTCCAGGGATTACAGTTACTTAACCTCTCAATATCATTGGCACAGCTCCCCAAAAGTATCAAAATGTTACTCGTCCAAAAGGAATAGATAAATAAACTTAATTTTAAGAAAACTCTGATAAAAGAAAAAAAACTTAACAAAAAAAACGCTGAAACTCAACCTATAGGTAGAGGCGTTAGTGGTTAGTGGTTAATAAGCTATTTGGCTTAATTTTAAACTTAAACAAGTAAACTTTAATAGCTAAACTTTACTTGCTAATTGCTAACCACTAACCGAATCTTGGTATAGCACTAAGCATTAAGGTGTTTGACATTGATACAAGCAGCAAAAGCTGTCGCAGTTAACTTTTGCCTCTTGCCGTCTTGATGCAGTCGCTCATGGGGGAAACCCCCAAGACCGCGCTGCATCGCTCTTGCCTCTTGCCTTGCGCGTAGCGCATCTACTTCACCAAACCACTGCGAAGTGCTTGCACTGCTGCTTGTGTTCTATCGTCACAGCACAGTTTCCAAAGCAGAGAACGAATGTGAGTTTTAACTGTGCCAAGACCTAGCAATAATCGCTCGGCGATTTCGTCATTTGTATAACCGGCTACGATCAATTCCAAGACAGTTAGTTCCCGTTCAGTCAGTGGATTTTCCCTAAGAATTTGATAATAGTCAGGCTCACAGGAATTGATTAAAGTAATGCCAGAAAAATTCTTAACCGGTGACTTGATACTATTTTTTAGGAGATAACCAGCTATTTCTGGATCAATCCAGTGTTGCCCTTCATAGGTAGCTCTCAAAGCATCTAAGAAAGTACTGGTATCTACATTAGTTTTCGGAAAATTGATACTTTTTATATAATAGGAATCTACCCCAGAACCAAAAGCGCTGATCACAAATTCTTCTGATGTTTCCCAAGATAGCAGCAATATGTTAGGAAAAAATGCCACTTTCCAATTTCTGACTAACCGCAATAACGCATCACTATTGCTTGAAGGCTCTAAATTAATGACTACTACATCCGGGTTAGATTTTTTTAAAAGGGCGGCTACATGACGCATGCTAGAAACTTGGGACACCAAACTGACTTCCTTGTACTGCTCCAAGACTTTTCTTAGACCCAACTGCACCAAATCACCCCTCTCAATCAGTAACACCCGAATTTCTTTGATTACGTTCATAACCATAGACAGAACACTGATACCGAAATTGACAACTTACGATGTGTTTGCTGACCTAACAACCCAAAAAAAAATGGAAGCGATTGGCCGTAGGCCACGCTACGCGAACGCGCTCCATACCTCAAGATTGGTCAGCAAGCTTGTGATCATGAGTCGCCACCTACCGAAATTGTTTCCATCGGTTGATTAGTGCTTTGACTCAATATCCCTGATGATACAACTCATAAGAGTAGGTTTTTAACAAAGACGTGAGGCGCGGGGTATGGGGTGTAGGGGGTAGGGTGTGGGGGGTAGGTTTTTTACATTTCGGTAAAACATGGGACGACCCAGAGGGAGAGGAAAAGGAAAACAACGAACAAGCGATGCAGCGCGGTCTGTACCCCCACACCCCACACCCCACACCCCACACCCTACTCATAAGGGTGGGAGGTAGGGAAAATCAGTTCTTGTTTTCTAGGGCGCGAATTAGAGCTGATAGTAATCTACCATTCGACTCGCATTGGCTAAGAAGGGAGTCAATAACTTCACCCGACCCTAACTTCACCCTTTTCGAGAGTAGAAGATGAGTTTCTAATTCTTTGAGGGAACCTTGTGCAATATATAAAAACTGAATATACTCAAGTCTTGTTTTTCTTCCATATCCCTCAGCAATATTAGCTGGAATTGAAGCTGATGCTCGGCGAATCTGGGAAATCATTCCATAAAGTTCTTCTTTGGGAAAATGACGAGTAGCTAAATAGGACATCTGAGCTAAATCCATCCCTACCTGCCAAACCTTTAGGTCACGATAAGATTCTATTGTCATTATTATGATACAAGTAAACTATCTTTCTTCAACCCCACACCCCACACCCCACACCCCACACCCCACACCCCTGTCTCCTTTTTAGCTTTGTTCTCACTCCCTCAGCTTATTTACCCTTAGTGGGATTTTTTGCTTGCTCTAAGGCAATTTCTTTAAGGGCTTGATAAGAGTTGATATTAGAAGCACCCTCAATTGCCTTGACCGCTAAATCCTGAACTTGTTTGAGGGCAGTATCGAGTTGCTGGGAAAGACTGTGTATCCGTGCTGAGGATTCCTTTATTGTCTGTTCCAGGGATTCAATTCTTAGCTGATAGACACGATTATTTCCTTCTAATTCCTTATTCTGCAAGTCGGCTTGAATTTTGACCTGGTGGCTAGCAATCGCTTTGCCTTCTTCTTGGGCTTTTTTGATAGCTACGGATTTTTCCTGGTCGAAGGCTTCTACCTTAGTTTTTGCTTCTACAAACTGCTTCTCTCGCTCTGCGATCGCATTTTCCCGCTCTGTCCATTGTTTCTCTTGTTCTTGCCTTGTTTCCTCCAATTCTTTGTATAAACCTTCTTGGTTATGCTTGTAAGCTTCTTCATCTAAGCTGCGTTGTAGGGCTAAATTATAATCATACTCTTGAGCATCTCGCTTACGGGTTTTATTTTGTTCTTCGTTCCGTTCTTTAATAGCTCGTTGCTGTTCCTCTTTTTCTTTGTACCAGGATTGTTGTAACTGATTCATTTCCAGCTCTAACTCTTCCCGTTTTTGGTAAATTTCTTCATCGAATGCTTTAGAGTTATTCTGATATGTTTCGATTAAGGTATCTAAGGTCTCGTCTTGAATTTCTGATAAATTGTGGAGTTCAGCAAGTTGTTGATTTTCCTCAGTAACCCCTGTTCGTAATTCTTCTAGTTTAGCGGCTTCTGATGTTAGTTTTTCCGACAACTCACTGACACTACTCCCAAACCCTAATTGCAGCTTAACCAGGCTGTCAAGGGTATACATCATTTTGTCTTTCATGACTTTTGCTGATACTGATCCATTAGTTTGCTTTTTTTCCACCGTGGATACTTGAGGAGTTGCCGGATTGTTCATCTGCTTCATTTCTTTTTCCAAAGCATTTCGTTCTGCTAGTAATTCCTTGTAAGCCTCTAAAATTTCTGCTTTGGTGTTCTTGCTGTTAGGTTTGCGTGTCATACTTTCAAGGTTATATTCTATTTGACAATTTCTGAACTGGTATCACTAGTCACTAATTTTGAGCGTTGCTGCTTGAAGAGCCATCAAAAGCTTTTAAGGTCAGGGCTTGAGACTGTTTCAGGGTCTCTTGCAGCTGACTATATAGATTTTCAATTTGTTTATTTTGTTTTTCTATGTGTTGCTCTAGAGACTGAATTTTAACGTCATAACCCTGTTGATTAACTTCCCACTCTTTGGCGAGTAAATCAGCCTGTACCTTAGCGTCGTTTTGGACTTTTTTAATGGCTTTATCTTTTACTTTTTTAACGATTTCATCTAGCTCAGCTGGGAAAGCTTCCACTTTCTGTTGATATTCTTCAAACAGGGCTTGAGATTCTTCTAGCTTCTGTTCTCGCTCAGACCATTGCTTGTCTTTTTCTTGATTGGCCTCTTGTAATTCTCTCTCCTGGTTACGGCTCAGTTCTTCATACTGATCCGTCTCAATTTTACGTTTACGTTCTAATTCGTATTGATAGTCAGCTTCTTGGCGTTGTCGTTCCCGAGTCAATAATTCGTTTTGTTCTTGACGTGCTATTTCAAAGTCTTCTTGGTCTTTTTGCCAAAGCTTACGTTTTTGCTCTTGGTCTTTCTCGATCTCTTCTCGCTGTTGAGCTGCTTTTTGCTCTAGGGATTTCAGCTTTTCTTGGTGCTCTTGATTCAGCAAATGTAAGGCATCAGCTACAACTCGAACTTTCTGAAGGTATTGCAAGTGTTCAGTTTCTACCTTAATCGCCAGCTTTAGCTCATCAAGTTTTGAGGCTTCTGATGATAATTTTTCTGACAATTCATTAACAATGGTGCCAAACTCTAGCTGTAAATCAGCCATGCCTTTGACAATATTATCAACGGTATAGTTTGATGCTGTTTCCAGCACTTGTTGATTTTTAGCTTTTTCTGCTTCTTCTTCTTTGGTGGCAATTTTTGAGTCAATGTTTTGCCGGTCTTTTAGGATTTGCTCAAAAGCTTGGAAAATTTGGTCTTTACTGTCTTTTGTGGCAACCATATAGTGTGTTCCTTTGACGATATTTAGATGTTTTTAATTGACAATGATTACTTGAAAATTGCTATAGCGCTGCGCCCAGGGAATAGGGGGAATCGGGAATCGGGAATAGAGAATCGGGAATAGGGAAACAATAGGTATGTGTACTTCATTAATATGAGAACCGCTATAGTAGCCGGTGGCTGGTTAGTAATATTAATCCACCCTGCGAGATCCCCCCTAACCCCCCTTAACAAGGGGGGAACAATAGAGAATAGACAATCGCCCTTCCCCATAAACAAAAAGGCTATGCTTGCTCTGGCTTCCCCCTTAATAAGGGGGACGGGAGGGGGATCACCCTTACTGCTTAACAAGGGGGGAACAATAGAGAATAGACAATCGCCCTTCCCCATAAACAAAAAGGCTATGCTTGCTCTGGCTTCCCCCTTATTAAGAGATCCCCCCTAACCCCCCTTAACAAGGGGGGAACCATAGAGAATAGACAATCGCCCTTCCCCATGAACAAAAAGGCTATGCTTGCTCTGGCTTCCCCCTTATTAAGGGGGACGGGAGGGGGATCCCGACGGGCTTGGGGGGATTTATCCAAAATCTAGGCAGTATTGACAGTGCTCTTATCTGAGATAGTTCCCAAATAAGAGGTTTCTATATCAGCCAGTGGTTAATGGCAAGTACCCCACACGACCCACAGGGATACGCTCCGGAAGCGTTTCGGCAAAGCCGACGCTACGCGAACGCAAAGCGTGGCCTACGGCCTCAGCTTCCGCGCTTATGCGATCGCTAATCTACAATCCTTCGTTGTAGGAGCGATGTTATGCCTCTAGGGGTGTGGGTGCAATGGTTAAGAGAAAAAACTAAAGTAGTACAAATGTTCTACTTTATTGTACTGAAACTTTAGTGGATAAGTCAAGGGCAAATTGCCCATGGTACTCTGGAACTCAAGTAGCTGTGTGATACAAAACACCCGAAACCCACTTTATAAAAGGGTTTCAGGCTTACTTTAGTCAGAATTTACTCAAAACTCGGGGATTTCAGCTATAGGGAATAGGGGATCTGGGAATAGCGGATCTCGGAACCAGCGGATCTCGGAAGCAGCGGATCTAGGTAGAACCATGAAGGATTAAGAAATAGTAGATGCACCCTGACTCATCCCTCAGCTACCCGCTGGGGATTTTTTTTTCATTTCTAATTTCTTCCGGAGCGAGACAGAGCAATGAAGGATTAAGAAATAGTAGATGCACCCTGACTCATCCCTCAGCTATCGGCTGGGGATTTTTTTTTGTTTAATCTTGA
>NZ_JAAHHS010000101.1 GCF_010692395.1 Moorena sp. SIO3H5 | reverse complement strand
TCAGAAGCGGAGCTTGCCCGCTGGCAATGGTGGGATTGGTTATGGCGAGGATTGAGCATTGCTGGCTGGACGGCGAATCTTGGCTTGTTAATCGACCTTCTGCCTCGTTTTCTGATAGCAGGCACTGGATTTGCGGGAGCAGTAGCAATTGCTTTTCCCAGTCTTTTGACCGTATTACAAGCGATCAGCGAACTAACGGAAACCGGACAAGAAGAATTTGATAAATTATTAATCCGACTGGGTATTCCCAAGCATTTTCATGCGGAAGCCCAGCTCGGGGCGACGGAGTTATTACTGGTAATCTTACTAGGTTTTCACTTTTGTTTGCCCAATTTTTCTAATTTCTCTAATAGAAGAGGTTTTGAAAAGTATAAGCAAGGTCAACTAGCCAGTGCTGAAGCCCACTATCAGCAAGCCTTAGCCCTTAATCCTGATAATGTCAAAGCTCACTACAACTTAGCTTTTATTTACGAAGATTTACAACAGTTTGATAAAGCCAGAACTCAATACCAATTCGCCGTAAAAGGCGGTTTTGTCAAAGCCTATAACAACTTAGGTCGCTTGCATATTCTGAACAACAAACCATCTTTAGCTATACCCCTACTCTTAAAAGGTTTAGCCAAGGCTGAGCAAGCCAGTATCAAAGTTAAATACGACCTGATGAAAAACTTGGGTTGGGCAAGGCTTAAGCAACAGCGCTGGTATGAAGCGGAGAAATTTCTCCTGGGTGCTGTTTCTCTAGGAAGTAGTCAAGAAGGTAGTAAACGAATCTCTAATCGCGGTTCAGCCCACTGCTTATTAGCTCAGGTTTATCAAGCACAAAACCAGAAAACTAAAGCCTTGACCCAGTGGCAACAATGTTGTCAATTGGGGTCAAGTGCTAATCCTGATGAGGATCTGTGGCTGGGCTTAGCTCATCAAAAATTAAAGGAGGAAAATCAATTATGTGGTCAAAACAATGGAAAACCTTAATTGCCTTTGCACTGGGGCTAGGTGTGACAGTCCCTTTCATCAAACCTGCCCTGCCTCAAATACCAAGGTTTAACCTAATTATCGCCTTGGCTCCTCCAGGTGAAGTCAAATTCCAGAAGCCCGATTGGTCAAATTTTCAACCAGCTTCTATTGGTTCTATACTCAGGGGGGATTATCAGCTGTTGGTAGGCTCAAATGCTACCGTTGAAGTGCTGTGTTCCAACTGGACAACCTGGAAACCTGAACCGGGAAGAACTTCCACCGTTAATGAAGGCTGTCCTGCCACCAGAGATAATAGAATAATTCACTCACAGAATGATACCGCTCCTACTAGGGCAGCAAATAATCAAAACATTCCTTATCTATTAAGTCCGAGGAACACATCCTTACTCGACAACCGACCCACCCTACGCTGGCATCAGGTTGAAGGTGCAGAAAGTTATTCTGTTAGGATTCGTGGACAAGGATTAGATCTAGACTGGAAAACCCACAGTAGGGAGACAGAAATTCTTTATTCAGGGGAACAACCTCTACCACCTGGTTATTATTGGTTAATTGTTGAGACTGACAACGGTCAACGTTCTATAGAGGAAGGGGTATTTGGTTTTCGGGTACTTGATAAAAAGAAAGCTACCACCCTATTAAAAGAAGTAGACGAACTCCAGCAAAAACAGTTAAGTGAAGAAGCGAATTCCTTAGCCCTAGCCCATTTTTACCTCAGCGAAGATTTGAAATATGATGCGATTGATATCCTCGAACAAAGCATCAAAGATGGTAATAATTTGGTAGCCACCTATCAACTGCTAGGGGATACCTACACACAAGTGGGGTTAAATCGACTGGCAAAGGAGCGTTACCTCAAAGGTTTAGAACTGGCTAAAGCAGCATCAGATTTAAACAGTCAAGCGGAAATACAAAAGAGTTTAGTAACTATCAGCTTAATTATTGACAGTAAAGAGGAAGCTTTACAGTGGTTGGAAAAAGCCCAAGTTAGTTATCGGGCTTTAGGAGATGAATCAAAGGTGCGTCAACTAGAAGAGAATAAAAGTAAAATTTGACAGGCGGTTCTGGATTTAAGGTATGGGGTATCGGTATGGTTTCAACTAAATCAAAAAGGCCAACAATTTGGGTAACAGCTCTAGTTAGTTTGATCTCAGTAGGGGTAATTACGCCCCAGCCCACAGTGGGACAAACTACCATTGCCCAAAAACAGGAATCAGCACAAGCACAACTAGCCAAAGCTAAGCAACTGACTCAACAAGTTGCTGAGTTGTATCAGCAAGGGAAATACTCCGAAGCGATTCCTCTAGCCCAGGACGCTTTGAGGATTCGACAGCAAGTGCTGGGAGAGGAACACCCTGATATAGCTACCAGCCTGAATGATCTGGGGTTACTCTACGATGCAATGGGAAGGTACGAACAGGCGGAACCCAAGTTAACTCAAGCCTTGGAGATGAGGAGACGCTTGCTGGGTAACGAACACCTTGATGTGGCATTAAGCCTCAATAATCTGGCGGGACTCTACTATTCAATGGGAAAGTACGAAGATGCGGAACCATTGTATAAGCAAGCCTTGGAGATGAGGAGAAGGTTGCTGGGTAACGAACACCTTGATGTGGCATTAAGCCTCAATAATCTGGCGGGACTCTACTATTCAATGGGAAAGTACGAAGATGCGGAACCATTGTATAAGCAAGCCTTGGAGATGTATAGACAGTTGCTGAGGTACGAACACCCATATGTGGCAACCAGCCTCAATAGTCTGGGGTTACTCTACCAATCAATGGGAAGGTACTCTGATGCAGAACCCTTGTATACCCAATCCTTGGACATGAAAAGACGCTTGTTGGGGAACGAACACCGATCTGTGGCTACCAGCCTCAATAGTCTGGGGTTACTCTACCAATCAATGGGAAGGTACTCTGATGCAGAACCCTTGTTAACCGAAGCTTTGGGGATGAGGAGACGGTTGCTGGGAAACGAAGACCCATCTGTGGCAACCAGCCTGAATAGTCTGGGGTTACTCTACCAATTAATGGGAAGGTACTCTGATGCAGAACCCTTGTATACCCAATCCTTGGAGATGTATAAACGGTTGCTGGGTAATGAACACCCAGATGTGGCAAACAACCTCCATAATCTGGCGGGACTCTACCAATCAATGGGAAGGTACCAACAGGCGGAACCCTTGTTAACCGAAGCCTTGGAGATGAGGAGACGGTTGCTGGGGAACCAACACCCATCTGTGGCAACCAGCCTCCATAATCTAGCGGCACTCTACCAATTAATGGGAAGGTCCCAACAGGCGGAACCCTTGCATAACGAAGCCTTGGAGATGAGGAGACGGTTGCTGGGCAACGAACACCCATTTGTGGCAACCAGCCTCCATAATCTGGGGTTACTCTACAAATCCATGGGAAGGTACCAACAGGCGGAACTCTTGTATGCAGAAGCCTTGGAGATGATGAGATGGTTGCTGGGCAACGAACACCCATCTGTGGCAACCAGCCTCAATAGTATTGCTGTTTTACATTACAGTCAAGGAAACATTGAGCAAGCTCTGGAGTTTCTGGAAGCAGGATTAGACATCGAAGAACTCAATCTGGAACGTAATCTCGTCGCTGGTGCTGAAAAGCAAAAACGGGACTACATGAAAACTATCTCTAAGACAAGGGATGGAGCCATCTCTCTACACTTAAACTCAGCTCCTGATGATCAAAGAGCAGCTGGTCTAGCGTTAACCAGCATTCTACGTCGAAAAGGTCGTTTACTGGATTTCTTGACCCATAGTCAGCAACTGTTGCGTAAACGCTTAGATTTCCAAAGCCAAAAATTACTAGACCGACTCAACAATACTCGCACGCAACTAGCTAACCTCACCTACAACCGACCCGATAAGCTTCCCCTTGAAGAATATCCTGCTCAACTCAATGAACTAACTAATCAGGAACAGCAACTAGTCGCAAAAATTAGTCGGCGTAGTCGTGAATTTGCCCAAATCAATCAACCAGTCACCATCGAAACCATTGAACAACTTATTCCCGATGATACGGCACTGGTAGAATTTGTAGAGTACAAACCCTACAACCCCAAAAAGGGTAGTTTTGGTAGTCCCCGTTATGCCGCCTATGTACTCCGTTCTCAAGGCCCACCCCAAGGTATTGATTTAGGGGAAGTAGATGCTTTGAAATCTCTACTGTTTAGATTTCGTTTTTCCCTGCGAGACAAAGGAGTTACCATCCCTGATTTCAAACAAGTAGCCCGTAAAGTAGATGATAAACTGATGGCGAAAGTTCGTCCTTTGTTGGGAGATAGCCGCAGGATTTTACTGTCTCCAGACAGCTACCTCAACCTCATCCCCTTTGAAGCTTTAGTGGATGAAGACAACCGTTATTTAGTAGAAAGCTATGGTTTTACCTACCTCACGTCTGGTCGGGATTTACTGAGATTATCCAATTCCAATCCCAAGCTTACCCAACCAGTACTTTTGGGAGCACCAGATTTTGATAATTCTGCTCAAATTAGTGCCCTTGGGGAGGAAAACCAGATAGTAGCAACCCGCAGCTTACGTCAATTGAATCCTTCCGAGTGGGGCTTATCGCCTTTACCAGGTACTCTTGAGGAAGTAAACGCGATCGCCCAGATGCTTGGTGTAGAGCCGTTGTTGGGTGCTCAAGCTAATGAAGCAGTATTAAAACAGGTTAATCGTCCCAGAATACTACATATTGCTACCCATGGTTTTTTCCAAGAAAGACCTAATTCAGAAGAGTTTACTTCAGGGGATAATTTCCTACTTTGGTCAGGGTTAGCATTAGCAGGAATTAAGGACAACAAGCCAGAAAATAAACTAGAAGATGGCATCTTCACAGCTTTAGAAGCAACGGGATTAAATTTATCAGGTACAAAGCTGGTGGTGTTATCAGCCTGTGATACAGGCTTAGGCAATATCAGTGCTGGGGAAGGAATCTATGGGTTGCGTCGAGCGTTGGTGATTGCTGGGTCAGAAAGCCAGGTGATTAGTTTGTGGAAAGTGGATGATCGGGCTACCAAGGATCTAATGGTGTCTTATTATCAAGGATTGCTGGATAACCAAGGGCGTTCTGAGGCTTTGCGAAGGATTCAGTTGCAAATGTTAGGAAGTGGAAAGTATCAGCATCCCTATTATTGGGCGAGTTTTATTCCTTCTGGGAATTGGCGTTCTATGGGTGGGGAGTAGGGAGTAGGGAGATAGGGAACAGGGAACAGGGAACAGGAAAAAATCCTGTGTACCTGATTACTATGAGAATTGCTAGAGATTATAGGTTAAAATCCTCGGGATTTATCCCTTTGGCTTTTAATTGCTCTAGCAATGCTTTCATGCGAGTTCGTTCTTGCTCTAAAGCTTGCTCTGCTTGTTCTGCCCGTTGACGTTCCTGTTCTGCCTGTTGTTGAGCCATATCTCTTTGCTCACTAATTTCTAAATAGCTAGCAAAAGGCTCACCATTGGGATAATACAGTACTAATTCCGATGCTACTAACTCAAAGGTAATTCCTAAACGGGGACTAACCCAACCTCGCATCTGAGGGATAGGTTCTAGTTTTTTTCCTGAACGCAACCAGCCTTTTAGTTTTGTCCGATCTGGGTCATAGAGATAGTACTCTTCTACTCCATGGGTCTGATAAAACTTGAGTTTCTTTTCTTCTAATTCTTTGATGGTGTTGGTTTCGGAGGCAATTTCAAAGGTGACTTGGGGATTAAGATTATCTTCAACCCAGGTTTTATAAGAACGCCGATGCCCTTTCGGTCTACCGATAACTACCATCACATCCGGGGCTTGGTTGATTTTGGGTTGTCCTTGTATTGGATACCACAACAAATCCCCAGCAACGAAGACATTGGAGTCATCTTTGAAGTGGACTTCCAGGCCATACTTAATGGTGGTAATTAGTTCAAATTGAAGGGTATTGTCGGCCATTGGTTTCCCGTCACTTTCGGGATAGAAGATGTCATCGGTGGTGGGAGTAATTTGCTGAACCATAGGAAAATTTTTCACCAAATACTGGAAGCCTATTCTATCTTATCAAACCCTATAAAAAACTACCATTTTAACAGATTTTTTGTGAAGCGAACGTGTTATAATTTAATTGGTGCTTGATCTTAGATTCAACAACTAAGGGATGTGTGATGTTTAATTATAGCAATCTCCCCAAGATTTTCCCTTAAATTTATTGGAAACTATCTTTGGTACCGGTCTCTTCTGTTATTTTGCTCCTTGGTGCTTGTCAGACTAGTCAAACAATCAACCAAACAGTTAACCGAGGTTTAGAAATTCGCTTTCTGGCAGGGAGTGACTTAAAAGATTTTTGCGATCGCCTTTGGCGGAAGCTTTGCTTCATCGCGTAGCGTGGCCTACGGCCAATCGGCTCTGCCGCGCCAAAGGCGTTCGCGTAGCGTGGCCTACGGCCAATCGCATAAGCGCGGAAGCTGAGGCCTTTGGCCACGCTTTCGCCGTAGGCGACGCTGCGCGAACGCGAACGCTTCATCGCGTAGCGTGGCCTACGGATTTCAAAGCATTAAAAGGTTGAACCAAGGCACAAATTTGGACATTGATTGGCATTTTGGTTACAGCAATTGGCGGTTTTGTGGTGGCTGTCGGTGGTTTTGTTATTTCAGGTTTGATCACTCAACCAGGCATAGACGGTTGTCGCGAATGACAAACTCTTTCGGTATTGGTAGTCCATGCAGACTCCGTGCCACACTGCTGGTGTAGGCACCCGATGCATTCAAGATCACGCGGTCACCAACCTCTATTCTTGCCATCTTTTCGTTAAGACAAAAATAATCTGTCTCATAACAGGTACAACCTGCGAGGTCATGGACGAACATCGGTCCTTCTCGGAAAGGGATCTGAGCAACTGCTGGACGTGGTGCCCAGAACATCAAGTTCCAAGCAGAGGTATCCAAAACCACAATGCGATGCCCAGAGGGATGATCGTCTGCTGCTTTGACCTCCGCAACCAGGTAGCCCGCCATCATAGTCAATAGCATTCCTGGCTCTATCACAAGCCGCACGGGTTGCTGGCGCTGGTTGTTAATACGAGTAATGGTTTTATTTACTAGATCCCAAACCCGTTGTGCTTCAGGTTTTTGCAGATGGAACAGGTAAGCCCAACCGCCGCCGAGATTGAGCACTTCAACTTTAGGAAAGATTTCCAAGCAAGATACTAGCAAATCAAGGGTCTGATGTAGATCTGCTTCTGAAAAAGTTTCACCTTCATGAACATGAAGATGGACGACCTCAAGCTTATGGGTTTGTATTAGGCTGTGTAGACCGGAATCTGTTGGATCAACTCCAAATCTACTCCACCTGGTTACTACATTCTTAGCCTTGGAATCTTCGTGAAAAGGAAGGCGAAGTCGAAGCCCAACTCTTTTGTCTGGGTTAGCGCTTTCACACCAGACACGCAACTGAGACAGACTGCACAAATCTGGAATCACACCCTCAGCTGCCAAACGCTTAAGGTCGGCAACTGAGAAGCCTGGTGCTGTAGAGTAGATTGGCCACAGCCCTGCTGCGATGGCAGCATCTAGCTCTTGTATGGTGGTAATGTCTGCTCCTAGGCCAAGTTTAGCCATATGACGCAACACAGATTGGCAGCGGTTTGCTTTAACAGCTAAACAAAGCTCACTATTCGGAATTTTTCTGAGGTCGTTTCGTAAAGCCGTTACAGTGTCAGTGATGGCATCTAGGTCGTACACAAGTGCCGGGGTGGGAATATCACTGGCAATCTTGAACAATGTCTCAGGAATAGTTGGAATAATTTTCATCCAATTTCTAAATTCAGTTACATCATCTCGCCACCCATCTTTTATTTCTTGGTTGTTATTGTCACTTGATATCATGCTACTGCCAAATCTTATTTGTTGTGAATAATTTGTTCTCGTTGCGTCGCACTCAAACTTCCTTTTACATCACTTTTTTGTAAACCATATATAAATCGTCGGGAGTCGCCTCTTTCCACTTAAAACCTGCCCCATTCATCGTATCTTCTAGAAGTTGGCCGTACACCATTAAGAACTTATGGCGATCGCTAGCAACTATTTCACCTTCTTTTTTGAAACGATAGTCTGTTTCCCAAAAGTACATTTCTTGATTGTCTAGGAAAGAGAGATGCTTTTGCTGAGCGTAAACAATGCCATTGCCAATCTCTTGCTCGCCATCTGCATCAATTTCTTCGGCTTGAATGTTAAGTACAAACAAGCCTCCCTCAACTAAATGGCGGGCAATATTGTTTAACATTTTAACGGTGTCCTCAAAATTGGGCAGAAAACTATATAAGTGGTAATCTTTACCAACCCGACATACACCTGCCGGACCCCCATGGGAATATATGGCATCAAAAGATTCTTGCAGATCCATTGATAACACATTACCTTCTACTACCTTTGCCCGATTTCCCAAACGAGCTTTAGCCCGGTCTAACATAGTAGGAGTAAAATCTATTCCAGTTATCTCATAGCTGGGATCTAATTCGAGCAGTTTTTCTGCAAGTAATCCCGTTCCCACCCCTATTTCGAGAAGTTTTTTCCGGCCTTTGAGGATAGAGTCGAGGGACTGAGCTTCTTTCGGATAGTCGTAATACACACTCTTCATAGTGGAGTCATAATACTCGGCAATATTATCGTATTTATTCATAGTGGTAGCTCTCCTGATTTTATTTTATACTGTTGATTGAAACTGTTTATAAAGCAAAGTTTAGGAAATCAATGTCGTTTAGCCAAGCGCTGCTGTATATGTTCCGCGAGTTTGTATTTTGTTAAAATATCTAAGGGTAAGTAGGCGGCACCTCTAATAGTTCCTAGGCAATCTTTGCTTTTACAAATACAATCAAATCCTCTATCCATCGACCATTCCGTTGATGGATAGAAGAAAGTCATTTCCTCACCAATTTTAATTTTAGTTATGGCTCTCACAACGCGATCGCTCGGAGCGAAAAATACATTGGGAGCGCAGCTATGATTGAGATACTGCAAAAACTCTGGGTCGAGCATAATATGTTGGTAATCGTCAATTTGGACGGTTAAATAATTAGGGCGATCTAGGCTTTTTTTTGCGCCAAATTTACAGATTACCTGTCCGGGCATAAACTCGACAGTGGTGTGTAGGGATTTGCTCCCAGTTTTACGACACTCCCGGAGCTCGGCCCATGATGCAACGTTTAGTTTTTTTTCAGCGATATAGTTTTTAACCAAGTCATCCATATAACTACCTCAGCCAAATTCTTTGGATGCAGTATTACCAAACTAAGCTAGTATACAATTATTTTGTATTTTTGTAAAAATTATTTGGCAATAAAAGTCAAGGGTATATGAAATGAACAATAATCAATTAGGAGTTTAACCCATGAGCGAGACACCCATAACAATTACTTACTCCTTAGAGGAAGTCTTAAAAGACATAAACGGGAAGCTAGACAGCCTTCAAAAAGATGTCAATAAGATAAACGAAAGACTAATAAAAGTAGAGACACAAGTAGACGCGATGAAGCGAAGCTTCCGCTAAAAGCGATCGGCTCTGCCGCGCCAAAGGCGAACGCAACGGATATCAAAGCATTAAAAGGTTCAACCAAGGCACAAATTTGGACATTGATCGGCATTTTGGTCACAGCAGTTGGCGGTTTTGTGGTAGCTGTTGGTCGGTAAGCATATGCGCTACGCGCACGCGTGCGCGTTCAGCCGTCAGTGGTCAGCTGTCAGCTTATTTTATTCAAAAGCAGCAATTGCGCTACGCGAATGGCCAAGGCTGATAGCTGATAGCTAAAAGCTGATAGCTGAATGCTTACGGTTAGGGATTTAGAGTTAGCGTTCGCGTTCGCGAAGCGTGGCCAAAGGCCTCCGCTGCGCGAACGGCTCTGCCGAAAGCGGTTCTTTTGGAACATCGCGAAGCGGTTCTTTTGGAACATCGCATTTGCCAAAAAACCACTATGCTAGCAGCAGATTGATTACCCTTGCCTTGCCATGACTCCAGAATCTGACCCGTTGAAGGAACCCCGTAAAGTCGTGGAAGATACCAATGGGATTGACCTTTGGTCACGCTCCGCGATCGCTAAATTTTTCCAATTTCATCAACACCAAGCCAAACTTAGTACCGAGATTCTGGCGGGAGTAACCACCTTTGTCACCATGGCATACATTCTCGTGGTCAATCCCGATATTTTGTCCAATGCCATTTTTCTGCAACAACCCAAGGATTTGTTTGGGGAACTAGTGATTGCCACCGGGATTTCAGCTGCTTTGGCAACCTTAGTGATGGGACTGTATGCAAAATATCCATTTGCCCTAGCACCAGGTATGGGTCTCAATGCCTACTTTACCTTCTCAGTAGTGTTGGGTTTAGGCATCGATTGGCGGGTTGCTCTGGCTGCGGTTTTCATTGAAGGACTAATTTTTATAGTGCTTACGGTTACTGGGGTTCGCCGTAAAATTGTCACTGGGATTCCCGAATGTATTAAACAAGCCACAACCACAGGTATTGGTTTATTTATTGCTTATATTGGTCTCAATAGCTCAGGTATCATTGCTCAGTCTCAGGCAACTACCACTACCTTGGGAGATTTGACTCAACCAGCCACATTAGTCACCATTGTCGGAATTCTAATTACCTCAGCCTTGATCGCTCGACGCATTACCGGAGCCCTGCTGTGGGGTATTCTTGCCACCGCATTACTGGCATGGATTTTGGGGATAGCCCCTTGGCCACAAGGAATTGTTGCCTTACCCCAATGGCCAGGAGATTTACTTGGTCAGGCATTTGTGGGTTTGTCACAGGTAGTTCAGACCAATATCTGGGAACTACTGAGTATTCTATTTGTGCTACTGTTTGTGGATCTGTTTGATACCGTTGGTACCCTAACTGGACTAGGAGTCAAAGCAGGTTATATCAATCAAAAGGGGGAATTTGCCCATGGGTCGCGAGCCTTTATGGCAGATGCAATCGGTACTACTGCTGGGGCAATCTTAGGCACCTCTACAGTAACCACCTATATTGAGTCAGCCTCAGGACTATTGGAAGGGGGACGCACTGGCTTGACTGCCGTTGTTACTGCCATTTTATTTGCCCTATCCATAGTTTTCATTCCCTTTCTATCGGCCATTCCCAGCTTTGCCACAGCACCAGCCTTAGTCATGGTTGGAGTTTTGATGATCCCAAGTGTTAGAAAAATCCATTGGGACGATCCAGCCGAGTCAATTCCCTCATTTCTCACCATCTTGATCATGCCTTTAAGTTATTCAATTGCTGATGGATTAGCTGTCGGTTTAATTACTTTTCCTCTGTTGAAGGCTTTTCAGGGTAAAGCTCACGAAACGACTATTACCATGTGGATTTTAGCAACAGTATTTATCTTAAAGTTTGCCTTAGTAGGAGCCTAAGCTATCAGCTATCAGCTAAAGGCCTTTGGCCACGCTACGCGAACAGCTATCAGCCTTTGACACCTCAAGTAGCGTGCCCGTAGCCCATAAGCTGAATGCTGACAACCAAACTTGATTTGCCCACCCTAAAAGCGATTCCCGATTCCCGATTCCCGATTCCCGATTCCCGATTCCCGATTCCCGATTCCCGATTCTAAATTCCCGATTCTAAATTCTAAATTACCGATTCCCTTTGCTATTTAGGGATTAATCAAACAAATCAGGACGGCGTTCTTTAGTCCTCTGAATTTGCTGTTGTTTACGCCAGCGGTCAATTTCCCCATGATGTCCTGATAACAAAACCTCTGGAACCTTCCATCCCCGAAACTCAGCAGGTCTGGTGTACTGAGGATAGTCCAGTAACCCGGCTTCAAAGCTTTCTAATTTAAGGGATTCCGCTTTGCCTACTGTTCCTGGTAGCAACCGGGTGACACCGTTAATCATGGCTAGGGCTGGGATTTCTCCACAGGTTAAGACAAAATCCCCCAGTGATACCTCTCGGGTGACTAAGTGTAATACCCGCTCATCCACACCTTCGTAGTGTCCACAAATTATCACCAGCTGATCATAACCTGTGGCCAATTCTTTGAACAATTGCTGTTTCATGGGTTGCCCCTGGGGGGTCATTAAGATGACATCACGCTGTGGTAAAATGGGTAAAGACTCTACAGCCGCAAAAATCGGCTCTGGTTTCATCAACATCCCTACGCCACCACCGTAAGGCTCATCATCAACTCGTCGATGCTTGTCAGTAGCAAAGTCTCGGGGGTTGATTAGATGTACTTCGGCAATTTGTTTGAGGAGCGCCTTACCAAGTAGCCCTGAAGTCAGAGGAGAGCTGAAGAAATCCGGAAACAGAGTGATAATGTCAAATCGCACAAACAGTTAAGGGAGGGTAGGGGTCTGGAGCTAAAAATCCTGTGGGAAGAGGCTAAGATACATAATCAGTGATTATGCATAAATTGTAAGGCTATAATGCGTGGATATCATTAAATAATCACGAAGTAAACTGAAAAATTGCTAGAATGTGGCATTTTAACTAAAAAGCACTACTCAAAAGTATTCGACTCACCTCATGCCCATTACTAATATAATGCAGCAGTTAGAATCTCAATTGCAAAGAATTAGGATGCCTAAGTCCACTCAACCAGGAATCTTGGTAATCGGCGGCGCTGAAGATAAAGTTCACGGACGAGAGATCCTGCAAACTTTTTTTCGGCGTGCTGGAGGAACTAATGCTCGCCTGGCCATTATCCCCTCAGCCTCCAGAGAACCAAGCGTGATTGGCAGTCGCTATGAACGCATCTTTGAAGACATGGGAGCCGAGGAAATTCGGTTGCTAGATATACGCGATCGCTCTGAAGCAGAAAACAAAGACTTACTAGAGTACTTGGAAATCTGTACCGGGGTATTCATGACCGGAGGTGACCAATTACGCTTGTGCGGGCTACTAGCCGATACCCCCTTAATGGAAAAAGTTCGGCAGCGGGTTCATCAAAGCGAGATTACCCTAGCTGGGACAAGTGCTGGGGCTGCAGTTATGGGTCATCACATGATTGCTGGTGGTGGTAGTGGTGAGTCTCCTAATCGTGCTTTGGTAGATATAACCATGGGCTTAGGAATCATTCCAGAGGTGATTGTCGATCAACATTTCCACAATCGGAATCGTATGGCACGCCTGATCAGTGCCATTTCTGAACATCCGGATCGATTGGGGATCGGAATCGATGAAGATACCTGTGCTTTGTTTGAAAAAAATGGTTGCTTACAAGTGATGGGTAAAGGTACTGTCACAATTATTGATCCCCAGGAAATGTCTTACACGAACCAGCCTAAGATCGGTCATAACGACCCGATCAGTATCCACAATCTGCGAGTGCATATTCTGTGTCATGGCGATCGCTACCACTTTCACAAGCGTTCCTTATTCACAGCAGAAAGCTAAACCTTCCGTCCTGGAGAACAAGCACAATACCAGCCCACGCTTTTGAGTATGGCTTGACCTGCCCTGTGCCAAGGGATGCAGCGCCTTAATCAGGGGTTTTCCTCATGACTGTAGTTGGGGGAACTCATCTGAGGACTTGCTGGCTGAAATGGATAATTATGGATAATTTTGAAAAAACTGTTCACAGAGAACAGTTTTTTCTCTGTCCAAGGTTAATAATCAATAGATTATCCCAAATCTAATCAGCAGCCTACCCGATCGCCTGATTTCAGGATTGGAGCTAGACTTTTCAAGCGTGCCAATCGGCTGATAATGTGCCAAAGTAGTGCCAAAGTAGGCGATAAAGGCGGATTTTATTTGATGAATTGCGTCTTTAGGCTTCCTTGCACATTCAGCGAGCATCACCACCGAAGTTTCAGTTGATATGAGAATTCTTAGAATCCAGACTTTACGTGGTCCTAATTATTGGAGTATTGGACATCACAAACTGATTGTCATGCGTCTCGATTTAGAGGAATTGGCAAATACCCCCTCCAACGAGATTCCTGGCTTCTATAAGGGACTAAAGACTGTCCTACCCAGTCTGGAAGAGCATTTCTGTTCCCCTGGTGTCCGGGGGGGATTCCTGTCTCGGGTTGCCAGAGGCACCATGATGGGGCACATCATTGAACACGTTGCCCTAGAACTACAAGATCTGGCTGGCATGAGGGTTGGATTTGGTCGCACTAGGGAAACAGCGACACCAGGAGTCTACCAGGTCATATTTGAATACATTGATGAGCAGGTGGGTCGTTATGCTGCTAGGGCAGCTGTACGCCTGTGTCGTAGCATCATTGATAAGCAAATCTATCCCCAAAGTGAATTAGAACAAGACCTGAAAGATTTACAAGAACTGGCTAGTAATTCAGCTTTAGGACCAAGCACTCAATCCTTGGTTAAGGAAGCCGAAGCCAGAGATATTCCCTGGATGCAGCTGAGCGCGAGAGCGATGATTCAACTGGGGTACGGTGTCCACCAAAAGCGGATTCAAGCCACATTGAGTGATTATTCAGGGATTTTAGGCGTTGAGTTGGCTTGTGATAAAGAAGGTACCAAACAAATCCTGAGGGATGCTGGTGTACCGGTTCCCCGGGGTACAACGATTCGATTCCTAAATGACTTGGAAGGGGCAATTGAGGATGTAGGTGGCTACCCGATTGTGATTAAACCCCTGAATGGGAATCATGGACGAGGCATTACTCTTGATATTAATAGCTGGGAAGAGGCAAAGACTGCCCATGAAACCGCCAAAGAGGTCTCCCGCTCGGTAATTGTGGAGCGCTATTATAAAGGTTTTGACCACCGGATTCTTGTGGTCAATGGCAAGGTAGTAGCTGTAGCAGAGCGTATCCCTGCCCATGTGGTGGGTAATGGTAGGTCTACGATTGAGGAACTGATTGACCAAACTAACCTTGATCCCCATCGGGGTGACGGACACGACAATGTCTTGACGAAAATTGTGGTAGACGCTACCAGTGAGAGTGTCTTGAAGAAGCAAGGCTATAGATTGGAAAGTATACCCAGAAAGGGGGAAGTTTGTTACTTGCGGGAAACTGCCAATCTTAGCACTGGCGGTATTGCTGTAGACCACACTGACAACATCCATCCAGAAACTATCTGGCTGGCACAGCGGGTTGCCAAAATTATTGGTCTCGATATTGCTGGAATTGATATTGTTACCTCTGATATCACTAAGCCTTTACGGGAAGCTGATGGGGTGGTGGTTGAGGTGAATGCTGCCCCTGGCTTTAGGATGCATGTTTGTCCTAGTCAAGGTCAGCCCCGGAATGTGGCAGCACCAGTCCTAGATATGCTCTTCCCAAATGGGCAACCTAACCGTATTCCCATCATCGCGATTACAGGTACTAACGGAAAAACCACGACAACTCGCTTAATTGCCCATATCTATCGCCAAACTGGAAAGGTTGTGGGCTATACCACCACAGATGGCATCTACATTGATGAATATATGGTGGAAAAAGGTGATACCACTGGACCCCAAAGTGCTCAGGTAATTCTCAGAGACCCTACAGTTGAGGTGGCAGTGCTGGAAACTGCCCGGGGCGGTATCCTGCGTTCTGGCTTGGCCTTTGACAAATGTGATATTGGAGTGGTTTTAAATGTCTCCGCTGACCACTTGGGAATTGGAGACATCGACACCATTGAACAGATGGCCAAGGTCAAGAGTATTGTGGCGGAAGTGGTGAGTCCGAAGGGCTATGCTATCCTCAATGCTGATGACCCCCTAGTCAGAGCAATGGCGGAAAAGGTAAAGGGTCAAGTGGCTTATTTCTCCATGAACTCAGAAAATGAGTTGATCAAAAATCACACCAGTGGTGGTGGTCTGGCGGCGGTTTATGAAAATGGTTATTTGTCCATCATCAAAGGGGATTGGACCCTGCGGATTGACGAGGCAGTAAATGTGCCAGTGACAATTGGGGGACGGGCACCTTTTATGATTGCGAATGCTCTAGCTGCGAGTCTCGCTGCCTTTGCTCAAGGAGTCTCGATTGAGGCCATTAGAGAGGCATTGACCACATTTAGAGCTTCTGTAGACCAGACACCAGGGCGAATGAATTTGTTCAATCTTGGCAGTTACCATGCTCTAGTGGATTATGCCCACAATGCAGCTAGTTACGAGGCATTGGGTAGTTTTGTGCGCAACTGGCCCGGAGAGCGCTTTGGGGTTGTGGGTGGTCCTGGGGATCGCCGGGATGAAGACTTTATTGAACTAGGACGACTCTCAGCAAAAATCTTTGACAGGATTATTATCAAAGAAGATGATGACTTACGAGGACGTCCCAGTGGTGATGCAGCTGAGTTAATTCGTAAGGGCATACGAGAGGAAAATCGCGATTCCAACTATGAGATTATCCTCAGGGAAACAGAGGCAATTGAAAAGGGTTTGGATAAAGTCGCTGATGGTGGTTTAGTGGTGATTCTGCCAGAAAGTGTCAGTCGTGCGATCAAACTAATTGAGGCTCGTAATCCTTTGCCGGATAATGGCCTTAAGGCAAGCAGTGCTGACAACGAAGATGAGTTGAAGCCATCGGTGGTCAATTAAGCGGTTGTTGGTATTGGTTGAATGGTGAAGGTTGAAGGTTGAAGGTTTAAAGTTTAAAGTTGAAGGTTAAAGGTTTAAAGTTTAAAGTTTAAAGTTGTTCGCGTAGCGTGGCCGAAAGGCCAAGGTTTAAGGTTGTTCGCGTAGCGTGGCCGAAAGGCCAAGGTTGAGGGCAAACCATCAACCTTGATTGTAATCCCATTGAGGCGCTCAGCTGCAAAAGATTGACTTAAGGTCAGCCCTGGATGGGATTAGCCCAAAGCAACTGGACAAAAAGCGATGTTCCAAAGGAACATCGCTTTTTCTACAGCTATGCGATCGCTAACTTCAAACCTGACAGATCTTTATGTGGGTGGTATGGCGCTACGCGCAATGGCATTGGCAAGAGGCAAGAGGCAAGAGGCAAAGGTACACTTTCCGTATTAAGAATTAGGCGTTGCTGATTCTGGGTATGATTTTGCCCCCCCTAACCCCCCAATTTCGCGGTGTGACCCGAAGGGTCGCACCTAAAAGTTGACTACAACAGCTTGTGCTGCTTATATCAATGTCCTAAGTTTAATGCGTAGTGCTATATTTCTTTTCACCCACTACCCCACACCCCATACCCAGTAAGGCTTTTAAGGCTGTTTGTCACTATCGGCACTAAAAATAGTGAAAGTTTCCTGCATAAATTTTGGTGATTATCCAGATAAGTCTATAGATACTTAAAAATCAGCTATCGGCACTCAGCATTCAGCTAATGTACTAATTGCTTAATTGTTACTACTAGGGTAGTCATGGCAGTTAGTAATCGGTTGCTCAGAAATACACAAATTCTAATTAATTCAAACGTTAGGGGCAATAGCAATGGCTGGGTTAAAATCTACTAATTACGGTTTAAACTACGACGAGCAACTTGACTCTGGATTATATTTAGTAACTCCTCGTGATGACGATTATTCAGAAGTAAATCTTGGTTATGATACTCTGACCGGATGGCGTAATGATAATGTTTTAGTACGAGTAGACTCTGATTACCTCAATACTGGATCAAGAGAAGATAAACGGTTCACTATTGAAGGTGACTACAAAATTGTTGTTGAGGGTAACAGTTCGGAAACAATTAGCAATGTTTTGCCAGAAGACATAGAGGATGTTGTTGATGTTCAAGTTAATAGCTTAGATCTAGCCACAGAGCAAGAAAATGGATTATCAAATTTAGCATCAGCAGCAGAGTCAACGTCTGAAGAATTAGAATTATTAAGACAAGACGATACAAACACCACTCTAACCGTAGAAGATCAGCAGATTGGAATACAGCTATCAGCAGAAGCTAATGCAAATCCTTCATTAGATGGAGTTTTCGGTGATGATGAAAGAACTAGGGTAACAAATACTACTAGCGATCCTTGGAGTAAAGTAGGTTTGGTCACAGCTAGGTTTGGGAATGAGTGGTTTGGTTCATCTGGGGTGATGATTGGTCCTCACCATTTTCTCACCTCAGCTCATGGCATCTTCGACAGCACTCTTTCTGACTCTGCTGGCAATGGTGGCTATGCAGACGAAATATACGTTCATCTCGGTCAAGATGGTCAAGAAAAATATTATGGTCAAGTTGGTGTAACCTATTTTCATACAGTGAACGGCTATACAGCAGATAATGATGGTGATGGAATTATTGCTGATGCTGACAGTAATGAAGATGACGGGAATTATGATTGGGCGGTCTTAACCCTCGATCGCAATATTGGTAATTACACTGGTTGGATGGGATGGCAATGGAATTCGGATCTTAGTTGGTATAACGACTTAAATGTCAATATAACTGGGTATCCTAAAAACACAATCAACAGTGAGGGAATTGTTGAAAATAATTGGCAAGGTAGTTTTGCTGGAATAGATCATTCTGCGGAAATGTATACAATTTCTGGTACTATTAATTCTGCTACTAACTATCAGATTAAACACCATCTTGATGCTACTGGAGGCAATAGTGGTGGTCCAGTATGGCGTTCTGAAGGTAACTCAGAATATGTGATCGGTCTGACAAGAGCCGGGTTTTCTGATCGGAATGAAGCTATTCGCTTACAGGAATACATGACCGATTTGATAGAGGATTGGAAAACAAACGATCCTAATCCAGTAGATAAACCTGATCTTGTGGATTATGATCAGTGGTTTGGTACTGACTTTGACTACCTTTCATCTAACTCGATTAAACCAGGAGATAACTTAACTACACGTTTTGTAACTCGTAACAACGGTACAGCAGCATCAGGAAACTTCGACGTCAATTTCTATGCATCTACAGACAATGACGTAACTAACTCCAGCGGTTCCCACTGGTTACTTGGTAGCGATACAATAAGTTCCTTAGATCCTTTCGATTGGGATTACGCAACATGGAGTGCTTCTTTTCCTAATCTCAACCCTGGTTCCTACTACATCATTGGGTTTATTGACCCTAGCACGTCTATTGATGAGTTTGATGACAGCGCTGCTAGCAATCAAGTGGTCTTTGACTCAATACTTCAAGTTCAATCTTTATTTTAGTAAGCATTCAGCTAATGCGCTACGCGCACGCGTGCGCGTTCAGCTATCAGCTAATGGGTTAGGTCCCAGGGTCGTTCGCACAGCGTGGCCATTCGCGTAGCGTGGCCAAAGGCCAAGGCCAAAGCCTATGGCACAAAGCTGACCGCTGACTGCTGAGCGCTGACTAAGGCAACCAATCTTGATCTAATAATTGTTCGAGAGCATAGGGACACTCTTCAGGAAATTCAATCATCATACCGGTTTTTTTTCTGACATACTTTAAGGCTTTTTTATAAACTTTACCTTGATTATTTTGTAAATGATTGCGGAGGTTTTGAGTTAAATACTCCTCAAGTTGGCTTCTAAAGCTCATAATTTCCGCTTGCCAATGGTTCGCGTTATAGTCATATTGCTTTTGCCAATAGTTCAGGAGTAATAAATGTCTGATAATTTGTTCTAAAAAACTTTCAACTGTTAATTTATCTCGACGTCCCAATCCTTCTAATTCCTCAATTAAATGCTCTATGTCGAGATTTTCTAGTCGTTTTTCTTTTAGTAGTTTCAGGGTTTCTACTAACCATTTTTCATTATCAATATCATATAGATAATATAGATCACTTGTTTTAGTCATAGCTGTTTTTAAGCTAGTAAGGAGTTTTTGGTTTTTAGGGAACAGGGAACAGGGAACAGGGAGCAGGGGGTGCATCTCATATTTTTTACAACTATGAGATGCACCCGATAATGATTCACCGTTACATGCCCAGACTTTCTAAATACTCTGCAATAACTGCAACGGCCTTATTGGCATTTCCTTGTTGGCTACCTTCTGGACAGTGAGCAATAACGACAGCGGTTTTGCTGGCCTGGAGAGTAACAGCTCCTATGTCTTTCTTTTTGCCATAAACAACTTTTCCATCCTCTTCCCGCAAAAATTGATACTTTTCCCCCTCAATATATATACCTCCTGCCATGAATCCTGAGAAATCCTTTGACTTAAAAGTATTAGCTATGTTTGTGCTTTCATCAGGATTGAGCTTTAAGGCATTAGCATGAGCATCTGTAGTCCACTTAGCACCACCATCAAGACCTATGATACTAGCTTTATCAACATGAACAGTTCCATTAGCGTCTTTAGATTGTGCAATTAGATTATCGATGTAGCTATCCCAAGACATTTTCTTTAGTTTCCTTAAAAATTTTACTTTTTATTCTAGTAAAATATTATAGCATTTTTCGTAAAATTGGTATGCTCAAAGCCAATCAAATAAACGTTTTTTTTAAACGACATTAGTTCATTAATTGACTGTTAACTGTCAACAAACAAGCAATCCCTTAAATCATGCAATTTAAATCTGTAACAGCTGACTAATTCCTGTTCCCTATTCCCTGTTCCCTGTTCCCTGTTCCCTGTTCCATTTAAATTTCATACATTTCTAACGGCAATCCATCCGGGTCTTGAAAAAACGTAAATCGCTTGCCAGTATGCTCATCAATTCTAATCCTTTCTACATCCAAACCCTGGGATTTGAGATAATTCACCGACGCTTCAATATCATCTACTTGAAAGGCTAAATGTCTCAATCCGCAAGCTTCAGGACGACTAACTCGTTCAGGAGGATTAGGAAACGAAAATAACTCAATCCTATCCCCATCACCCACTTGTAAATCCAATTTATAAGAATTCCTAGCAGCTCTGAAGGTTTCTTCAATAATCGGAAACCCTAAAATATCTACATAAAACTGTTTCGATTTTTCATAATCTGAGCAAATAATCGCTACATGGTGAAATCCTTTAGTCTTCATAAAAATAATTTTCAATTAAGTAATAGATAAATAGTTTTCAATCAACAAAGCTCATCCCCGATAGTCTGGAACCAGATTCAACCAACTTTTGATGATTTTGCTAGACTGGCAAATATAAAACCCATCATCAAAAGGATATATATCCAAAGGATAAGGAAATTATCTATGCCCCCAACCCTACTTCTATCCAAAGAATTACCTACTCTGGAATACCAATCCACATCAGAACGCTTTGATGAAAGCTGGAGAGCTCCCCTTTCCACTCTCCTGGGATTAGGACGAGCAGCTGGTGCTGATTTTATTGAGTTTTTCCTAGAACGGGTCAACTACATCAGCTGTCTTGCGGAAGATGATGCCATTACTAGCATTTCTCCCCGCCTTACCTCTGGTGCTGGTATCCGAGTATTTCGGGGTAAGTCAGACTGCTATGTTAGCACTAATGACTTATCCTTTTCGGGGA
>NZ_JAAHHS010000100.1 GCF_010692395.1 Moorena sp. SIO3H5 | reverse complement strand
CCTGACCACGAGAGCAACCATTATCCTGACAACTATTGTTGGTATTACCGCCGGGATAGCTAGTTTTTCTGACAATTGGCTAGTGAGTAAGCTCAGTCTGCTTTATGTGGAAATAGTGCGCAATACACCACTGCTGCTGCAATTGCTATTTTGGTACTTTGGGGTATTCTTCCAACTGCCAAAACTGTCGGAAAAAATTCAGTTACCTGGGTCGATATTTTTGAGCAAGCGGGGAATTTATATTCCTTGGCCCCCCTTCACCACCCAGCTGTTTCTGTGGTTGCTGGTTTTGCTAGTCGGTGCGATCGCAGCAGTTTTAATCTGGCAGTGGCGCACTAAAGTGATGGTAGAACAAGCACAATCCGGTCAGCCGCAGTTAATTGCTTTAATTGCGATCGCAATTGCTGCTGTCTTAATTATCATCATCGGTTTTGGTTGGCAAAGACCGCAAGAAGTTATAGATACAGGTAATATTGAAGGCGGACTCCGGCTAACTATTGAGTTCTGTGCCTTACTAGCTGGTCTAGTCTTTTACACAGGTGCGTTTATCGCGGAAATTGTCCGAGCTGGAATAGAGTCAGTACAGAAGGGACAGTGGGAAGCAGCAAGATCCTTGGGACTTAAGTCAGGCTTAGCTATGCGGTTAGTTATTTTTCCCCAAGCCTTGCGGGTGATTATCCCTTCCCTAAACAGCCAGTATATGAACCTAGCCAAAAACTCCAGTTTAGCATCTGCTATTGGCTACCCAGATATCTACTCCATTGCTCAAACCACCTTCAACCAAGCCGGTCATGAAATAGAAATAATCGTAGTGATCATACCCCTGACCTATCTAACCATTAACCTGATCATTTCTTTCGTGATGAATCTGTTGAATCGGACAGTTAAATTGCAGGAAAGATAATTGGTTAACTTAATTGGTTAACTATTGACTTATAACTAGATAATGACTACTGTTAATTCTCAACCTCCTGAACTAGCACCACCCCCTGAACTACAGGTTAATCCAGTTACCTGGATAAAGAAAAATTTATTTAATACTTGGTATAATACCATACTAACGGTTAGTGTTTTATGGTTTCTATTCGTAACCGTAAAAGGCTTGATAATATGGGTAACCACTGAAGCCCAGTGGGATGTTATTAAGGAGAACTTCCGTCTATTTTTTGTAGGAACCTATCCCGCCACCGAAAACTGGCGTCCATGGTTGATTCTGGGGATTATTGTATTCCTCTCCGGGATAACGTGGGGAGTTTTAGCAAGAAATGTTACCACTCTATTTAGTCGCAATGTCTTAATATCTATTGTGATCAGTGGTGCTATCTTAGTGCTATTTCCAGTAGCAATTCCCTATCGCTTATTACTCTTAGGAATAGTAGTCTTACTGGTAGCTAGTGCTTGGGGAGGACAACAGGTTGCTAAAACTCAACCGAAATTGGGTAATTGGTTACCTTTAGCTTGGTTTATTGCTTTATTAATCTTCCTGTGGCTTCTGGGAGGAGGACTCGGACTAAAACAGGTATCCACTAATCAATGGGGTGGTTTACTGCTGAATCTCTTAGCCGCAGTGGTTAGTATTTTAATCTGTTTTCCCCTAGGTGTATTACTAGCCCTAGGACGACAAAGTACCTTACCAGTTGTGCGCGGCTTCTCTATCCTTTACATTGAACTAATCCGAGGACTACCTCTGATTGCGATTTTGTTCATGGGACAAGTAATTATCCCACTATTTCTACCACAAGGAATGCGACCAGACCGGGTGTTAAGGGCAATAATCGGTCTGACTTTATTTAGTGCTGCTTACTTAGCAGAGAATGTGCGAGGAGGACTGCAATCTATACCTACAGGTCAAATCGAAGCTGCTAAAGCATTGGGTTTAAATACTCCCCTATCGGTAGGGCTGATTGTATTACCTCAGGCACTCAAAGCTGTTATTCCTGCCATTGTCGGTCAGTTTATTAGTCTGTTTCAAGACACAACTCTCCTATTTGTTGTAGGTCTAGTAGAGTTGCTTGGTATTGGTGATTCTATCTTTGCCCAAGCCAAATTTCAAACCCCCTATCAAGAAGTGTATCTATTCGACGGACTCCTATTCTGGTTATTTTGTTACGCCATGTCCACAGCCAGCCGACGCCTCGAAAAACAATTGAATGTAGACCATTGAATCTAGATTCAAGCAATTATCATAGCTATGAGGTACACAATTTATGGATTTTAGGGAACAGGGAACGGGGAACAGGGAACAGGGAACTTAGAAGAGGGAATCGGGAATCGGGATGCGGTGCATGAAGACAGGGAATCAACGTCAAAGAATAAAATACCTCATAACTACGATAAACGCTATATAACCTTAAACCTGTAACTTTAAACCTGTAACTTTAAATCTGTAACTTTAAACCTGTAACCTTTAACCTGTAAACCAATCTAACCTTAATCAAGGGAAAAGAATCATGACTAATCAACAACCGATCACTTCTCCTCAAGACCCAGTTAATTCCAGAGATACTGAATCCATGATCATCGCTCAAGATGTTCATAAGTGGTATGCCAGCAACCAATTTCATGTTCTGCGTGGTGTCAGTCTAGAAGTCAAGAAAAAAGAAGTAGTGGTGGTCATGGGGCCTAGCGGGTCTGGGAAATCAACCTTTATTCGGACATTTAATGCTCTAGAAGACTATCAAAAAGGAAAAATTATTATTGATAACATTGAACTCTCCCATGACTTGCGAAACATTGATACTATTCGCAAAGAAGTGGGGATGGTTTTCCAACAATTTAACTTATTTCCTCACCTGACTGTGCTGCAAAATGTCACCCTTGCTCCGATTTGGGTGCGCCGCTGGAAAAAAGCAAAAGCTGAAGAAATTGCCATGCAGCTGTTAGAGAAAGTCGGTATTCTCGAACAAGCCAAGAAGTATCCCGGTCAACTGTCAGGGGGACAACAGCAACGGGTAGCTATTGCCCGTGCTTTGGCAATGCAGCCTAAAATCATGTTATTTGATGAGCCTACCTCAGCTCTCGATCCGGAGATGGTGCGAGAGGTACTCGATACCATGCGATCGCTTGCTGATTCTGGGATGACTATGGTTTGCGTTACCCACGAAGTAGGTTTTGCTAGAGAAGTGGCAGACCGAGTGGTATTAATGGCTGATGGGAAGTTGGTGGAAGAAAGTACACCCCAGGAATTTTTCAACAATCCTCAACATGAACGTACTAAGCAGTTTTTATCCCAAATTTTATAGGCATAGCCCTGCGCCCAGCGCTATAATTGCCAATTTACCACTGAAAATTATCAAATTTAAATTAACTAACACTTAATAATGATATAGCGTTTCTAATAGTAATGAGGTACACAGGATTTTTTCCCTGTTCCCTGTTCCCTGTTCCCTGTTCCCTGTTCCCTGTTCCCTACTCCCTACTCCCTACTCCCTACTCCCTACTTCCTATCAGGAGCTAAATAACCTTCCACAACATAATCCGATCCTATCTGACGCCAACTGACTCGTTCTAATGTTAGAGCATCAGTCATGAGTGTCAAGCCCAAATCTCCTACTGGTGAGAGACCACCTTGACCACCGATGATTTTTGGAGCAATAAAGGCTACGATTTTTTGGACTGCACCATCTGCGATCGCATTTGCCGCTAAGATACCACCACATTCCCATAACACCCTCGAAAGCTGCCTGTCATATAAATATGCCATGACTTGAGAAGGAGTCAGGGGATTCAATACCACCACCTCTACACCCTGGTTAACCAGATGTTGATATAAATCTCCCTCAGTTCCGACCTCTGTAAACACCAACGTAGGTACATCATCCGTTTGCCAAACACGAGCATCTCTGGGTAAGTCGAGGGTGCGACTCATGATCACCCGTAGGGGATTCGGTGAATTTGGATTGTGGCTAGTCAAATTGGGGTTATCCTGACGCACCGTATTACCGCCCACAATCACTGCATCGCAAGCTGATCGCAGTTGATGCACCCAACTACGGGACTTTTCCCCTGTAATCCATTTGCTATGACCACTAGTAGCAGCAATTTTGCCATCTAAAGTCATGGCATATTTGAGAATTCCCAATGGACGCTGGTAAAGAATACGATGAATAAAGCCTTCATTGAGCTGACGGCAAGCACTCTCTTCCACACCTACCACCACTTCAATCCCAGCCGCCCTTAACCGTTCAATACCTTTTCCAGATACCCGTGGATCAGGATCCACCATCCCGACCACTACTTTAGCGACTCCAGCCTTAATTAACGCTTCTGTACAAGGAGGGGTTCTACCATAGTGATTGCAGGGTTCCAGATTCACGTAAACCGTTGCGCCCTGGGCATTTTCCCCAGCCTCTGAGAGGGCAAACACTTCGGCGTGGGGTTGACCAGCACCAGGATGAAACCCTTCCCCGACAATTTCCCCATTCCGGACAATTACACAACCGACTAAAGGGTTGGGTGTAGTACATCCCTCGGCTCGCCGTGCTAGTTGGATGCACCGCTGTATCATGGCTTGCGCCAAGGGAGTTTCAGGAAAAGATGTCACAGGAGAGTTGTCCATTTGTCTGTTACTATTCGTTTGTTACTATTGAAATGTTATTTGTAATCATTAATTACATTCATCAGCATTTAACTTAAGAGGGGGTTTGGGAAGGGCTGTTTAATTTTCAATTTTTCGGTTCCCTGAAGCTCCCGAGTGGCAGCAGTTTCGCCCCTGTTTTTCTATTATTAAACCCAATAGTAGAAAAAAACGGCGATTTGCTTACCAGAATGGGATTTGAGCCCCTCACCCAGGAATTTTAGGGTCGAGAATGAAACAGCCCTGGGGGGTTTGGGGGATACATGGACTCCCCCAGTATTTTTGAATCCCCTCCCTGGGGTAAAAAAATACATCTACCAACTTGTGTCTTCATGGTAGACTGTCTTTATGCTGATTATGAACTACCGCTACCGTATATATCCCAATGCTGACCAGCAAGCTCAAATGCTTGAATGGTTAGAGACTTGTCGCGGTGTGTACAACTATGCCTTGCGGGAGTTGAAAGACTGGTTGGCAAGTCGTAAATGCGCGGTGGATAGATGTTCCTTATCGAAAGAATACATCATTCGGTGCGATACTCCCTTTCCGAGTTATCATCTTCAGCAAAACAACCTACCCAAGGCAAAGAAAGTTAGCCCAAAACTCAAGAGTGTTCATTCCCAGGTATTGCAGACAACAATCAGAAGGTTGCATGATACCTGGGAAAATTTTCGTTCTCGTGGTTTTGGGTTTCCTCGATTCAAAAAGTTTGGTCAATTCAAATCATTTCTGTATCCACAATTCAAAAAGAACCCGATAGGGAATGGCATGATTGACCTTCCCAAGATTGGCAAAGTTGCCATTAACTTGCATAGACCGATTCCAGATGGATTCCAGGTCAAGCAAGTGAGAGTGATATCGAGAGCAAGGCATACTCAATGGTATGTAGTTGTCACGATAGCTTTAGACGTAGAAATCCTAAACAATCCACCTAGCGGTCGTGCAATTGGGATAGATCTGGGACTGGAAAAATTCTTGACAACTTCTGACGCTTTCACTGTTGAACGTCCCAAGTTCTTCAAAGACCTCAAAGGCGAGTTGAAATTACTGCAACGGAGGGTAAGTAGAAAAAAGAAGCGTTCTAAAAACTGGGAAAAAGCACAAATCAAAGTTGCAAGACTACATCTAAAAATTGCCAATACTCGCAAAGATTTCCACCTCAAAACTGCTCATGTTCTGTGCGATCAGGCAGAGACAATCTTTGCTGAAGATTTGAACACAGTTGGACTCAATAGAGGAATGCTACGCACTGAGTGTATTGATGCTTCCTTTGGACAGTTCCTCGACCTACTCAAATGGGTTTGTTGGAAGCGGGGCAACTACTTTGAAAGAGTAGACCCCAAAGGTACAAGTCAGACCTGTCCAGAGTGTGGTGCAACAGTGCAAAAAAACCTCAGCCAAAGAGAGCATATTTGTCCGGAATGCAACTACAGAACCCACAGAGATCATGCAGCGGCGATGGTGATTCGATTGCGAGGTTTGGAAAAAGTACCCGTGGACGGCGGGGAAAGGAAACCGTCTGCTAATAGCGTACTGCCGGGTGAGCGTCAGCTCATAGGTAAGTGCTACGCAGAAATGCTTAACTGCGAGGTTAAGAAGCCCGCGCCGTAATCAAAGATTCGGCGTCGGGAGCATGTCACTTAACTTTAACTGTAAACGTCTTAAAATCGAAATTGCTCACCAATAGCTCACGAACATTAATTACTTACAAACTAAGGACTTACAAACTAATTTACTTACTGTGGCACCTGCCAGAGTTTGATGATCTTTTTACCACCACTAGTCGCAATTGTGTGGCAATCAGGACTAATCGCAAAATATTCAATTGGATTTGGAAAACCAATCAGAGTGTAGATTAGTTTTTGATTAGCAAAATCCCATACTTTTATCGTTTGATCTGCACTCCCACTGAACAACTTCTTACAATTAGCACCGATAGCTAGTTCTTCCACATAATTGCTATGATCAGTTAGACTATTGACTTCTTCCCCAGTATCTAGATTCCAGACTTTGATAGTTTTGTCAGCACTAGCACTAAATAATCGTTGTCCATCCGGACTTATGGCTAGAGAATTCACAAAGCTCGTATGACCTTCGAGAGTCCGGAGTACTTGCCCAGTGTTGATATCCCAAATTTTAATGGTCTTATCGGCACTAGCACTAAATAGTTTTTGCTCATTCTGACTAATTAATAAAAAGTTAATCGCACTTTCATGACCTTTGAGCTGACTAATTTTTTCTCCCGTATTGATATCCCAAATTTTAATGGTCTTATCGGCACTAGCACTAAATAATCGTTGTCCATCCGGACTAACCGCTAAATGATTAATAAAACTTTTATGACCTTCGAGAGTGTAGATTTTTTCTCCCGTGTTGATATCCCAAATTTTAATCGTCTTATCGGCACTAGCACTAAATAATTGTTGTCCATCTGGGCTAATAGCTAGATAATTAACATAGCTTTTATGACCTTCGAGAGTGTGGATTGCTTCTCCCGTGTTAATATCCCAAATTTTAATCGTCTTATCGGCACTAGCACTAACTAATAATTCGCCATCTTGACTAATGACTAGGTAATTAACCCAACTTGAATGAGCAGTGAATGTCTTAGTATTAACCACAGATAATTCTTCAGGAGATATTTCTTGAGATTTTCTAAGGTCAGGATTATAGGATTGATACAATAGCCAACCACCAGCACCAAATAATCCAAATCCCAAAGTCAATATCCCTCCTAACCACCATCTTATTTTTGGGGTTTTAATAACTTCCGTTTGTATAGAAATATTGGGTTGAGATTTAGTTTTAATGCTTGAGTTGGTTGTACTCGCTTCTAGATTAGTATTAGCCTGTGAAATACTAATCAAAGAAGAAATAGAATAAATATTAGCTAGATTATTTAAAATTTGCTGAGTCTTTTGAGGTCGAGCTGCTGCCGTTGGAGCCATCAAACTATCAATAAAGTCTGCTAGCTGGTCAGAGATTTGAGGAGCATGATCACGCCAATGAAATTGATCATTTAACGGATCATAAACACTCTGATCCGTGACTGATTTGCCAGTCAGTAAATAAACAAAGGTTCGCCCCAGAGCATAAAAATCCGACTGTGGGACTGCATACCCTTTTTCCTGCTCTGGGGGAGTATAGCCATGGGAACTAATCTTGGTAACACTGCCTCCACCACCAATTTCCGCTAGATAGGTATAGGTCAACTCTCTAGCAGTGCCAAAGTCAATCAATACCAATTGCCCATTGGCACGGAGCATGATGTTTTCTGGCTTGATATCGCGATGGAAATAGTTTTGTTGATGAACAAGATGCAGAATCTCTACTATCTGCTTTAACCATTTAAGCGCTTGCGTTTCTAAAATGGGGTGATTGCCCTGTTGCCTCATCCACTGCTTCAAGTTAAGTCCATCAATTTTCTCCATGATGATGCAATACAGCGGCTCTTTACTATGTCTAGGAAAAAACTGAAAGTATCCCTCTGGCTCGATTTGAGGGATACCGGGGTGAGTCAGCTTGCTCAATACAGCTGCCTCTTGGCGAAATAGTTCAATAATTTTGGATTTCGAGTTGTGCTCTGGCTTCAGGACTTTTAGAATTTTCGGTACTGCCCCGTTGTAAGCTTCGTAAACCTTACCAAAGCCACTTTGGTCACTTAACAGGCGCATCACCCGATAGCGACCTTGTAATAACAAATCTGAGCCACAATGGCGACAAACCAAATTCGTCATGTTCCCTGGGTCATCTGGCTGAGGGCACAGGGGATTGATACAGTAGCTCATGCCTAGCTACAAAGAGATAGTGGTCTTATTCCAATATTAGGATGGGGGTTTTGAATTAATCTACTCAAAGCAATATTTTCGCTCATTACGCCCCTAGTAGCTCAACAGCAGGAGTCAACAGATAAAAATATAGGTTTTTACATGCTAGTACAAACTTGCGGTCATGGAATGCAATTGTTGCCTAATTTTGCCTAAGTGCTGCTCGAGTTACTTAGGGCTACAGTTATTTTATTTAACTATATATAGTTTTTTTTAGAGCGCCAACGATCAAAATAGTTTCTCCAGAGAATACAGCATGGTATAAATGTCACCTCAAGCAGGTTGAAACATACACTAAAATTGGTACATTGTAAAGAAGTATGTCAAAAAGCCCAGCTCAGCCAAAATCTCATCTATGAACTGTGTTGCTGCCCCAGACAGGCAATTATCCCGATTTTACCTGCCTCAACATACAGTACCCTACTTGCAAAAACTGACCGTATTCTGTGATTTTGACGGTCCCCTTGTTGATGTTTCCAATCGCTACTACACTACGTATCAGCTAGCACTAACTGATACTCAAGGGTTCTACCAAGCTAAAGGTATAACCTTACCGATACAGACCATGAGTAAACAGCAGTTCTGGCAAATGAAGCAAGAACGCATCCCTGACGAGGAAATTGCCATGCGCTCAGGGTTGCGAGGAGAGCAAATCGATTTCTTCTTGGGGCGTGTGATCAAGATTGTGAATCAATCTACCTTGTTGAACAAAGATAAGCTGCAACCAAACGTAAACTGGGCCTTAGCTTTGCTGCATTCTTATGGCATCCGACTCGTTCTGGTGACATTACGTTGCACATCCCAGGTCAAACAGATATTGAGCAATTACGGTTTAACTCGTCTTTTTAGCGGCATTTATGGGACAAGAGAAAACCACCATGCTTATCAAAACTATGCTCAGGTAAAACAAGAACTTCTCCAACAAGCACTGTCTGAGCATAGTACTTCATCCTATACCGAAAAATCTCCGCTGGCTCAACCGTCGGTATCTGCTTGGATGATTGGTGATACAGAAGCCGATATTCTCGCAGGACAAGCCCTTTCAATTCCCACCATAGCTCTTACCTGTGGCATTCGCTCTCAATCATATCTCAAGGGGTTTGAACCAACGCATATCTGTAGCGACTTACTTTATGCAACCTCTTATCTATTAGAACTCTCTAGAGCTGTTGCTTCTTAGTAACTTGCTATCTAACAAAGTATATGTAAAAAAGCATTAGGATTCCTCCATTGAATTGCACCACTGCCACCATCGATTGAGTGGATAGTAGACGACTGGTGCCCAAAGACTACTGAGAATTGCAGAACAGATGGCAATACGCTGATGGTCTGTCCAGATTTGTGCTAATTGGCGATCGCCTTGAAAACTATGCTGAATAGCAGTAACTGTTTCCCCAACAATCGCCATGCCAAATACAATTAAAGCTACTGAAATAAAATCTTCCTGAATATACCGTTGCTTTTGAATCACAGCAGTCAAGATCCCCACGATGGCAAGACTATAGACATGGGTAGGCTCAGGGAATGTCATACCATCTTGGACTAACCCCAATACCAACCCTGCGAATGCTCCTTGAAACGCTGTACGTTTAATGCTCCAGGCCACAACCCAAATCAACAGCCAGTTGGGAGCGATTCCCAGTAATTCCATTCCAGGTAAACGTGTCAGTAATAAGATTGAGCAGAAGATAACTGAACTAACAGTGACTGCCCAATTAATTGTTCGACGAACCCAAATAGAAAACTCAGACGTGTTGGTCATTGTTTATTAGACCTCTTGCAAAAGTTTTTCGTGGTATGATAACTAGTCTGGTAATTTCCGAGTTAGCGTCCGCTTAAGACTAACAAAGGTGCTTTATACTTTATTTGTGTATAAGCCTAGTACACAATCTAAGTAATTTTTACCAAAACTGTTATTATAACTCAAGATATTTTTGCAAGAGGTCTATTAGTCATGGGTTATTGTTCATTAGTCATAAATCATGGGTCATTGGGATGAATAATCACCCACTCCAGATAACTCATCGGAGCTGTCAGTTCAATAATCGCCTCTGGGGCTGGACTTTTGTCAAGAATAACAGACTCTACACGTCCTAGGGGTAAACCAGCTGGGAAAAGCTGGCTAACAGTGGAGGTAGCCACAGCATCACCAGGACGAACGTTTGGCACTTTATCAAAAAACTGCATTATTGCCCGATTAGTCCCTTGTCCACCCAAAAAACCCATGCTACGGCTACGGCTGATCACGGCACCTACCTTACTAGTGGGGTCACTGATCAGCAAGGCACGACTGGTGTGGGGTGTCACGCTAAGGACTCTACCCACTACACCGCCAGGTGCCATAACAACGAAGTCCTTTTTGATCCCAGCTTCACTGCCTCTTCCCAGAATGATTTCTTGCCACCAATTGTCAGCGCTACGTCCCACAACAGGCGCAACAATTCTTAGTTTGTTCTGGGTTTTCTTATAACCTAACAGCTCTTTTAGCTTCTGGTTTTGGGTTTGGAGTTCCTCTACCTGCTGTTGTAGTTCCAGTGTCCGCGCATTAGAGAGGCTTTCTTCTTTAGCAGGTACCGATTGAAAAGGGCGGGTTATCAATTGATAGATTTCAAAAATTGTTGCACCCTGAGTTATTCTAAGTAACCAAGCAGCAATCAGGGTAAGACTCCCCAGCATAATTGCTACTCCATGTCTCCCCCACCAGCGACGCAGCATGTACATAGCCTATCCATAAAATAGTCAGATTTTGGCTAATCAGTGAATTTTTACACTAGCCACACTCAATCTACACTCTTGATATATTTAAGAAAAATACTCTTTAAGGTTGATATTTAATAGCTCACCACTACATATTACGGGAACGCCCGCTAAACACCCGCTCTAATTGTTTGTAGTTCTCTAATACTCGACCAGTTCCCAAAACAACGCAGCTGAGGGGATCAGCCGCTACATGGGTGACAATGCCACTTTCATGACTAATAAGTGTATCTAATCCTTTCAATAAAGCACCACCACCCGCCAGCATAATACCTCTATCAATAATATCAGCTGCCAGTTCGGGGGGAGTCCGTTCTAGAGTGCGCTTAACAGCATCAACAATAACAGAAAGGGGTTCTGCCATACTTTCACGAATCTCTGGTCGTTTGATGGTGACAGTTCGTGGTAAGCCAGACAGCAAGTGTAATCCTCGCACTTCCATGGCCGCTTCATTATCCTCAGGTGTCGGATAGGCTGAGCCAATGCGGATTTTAATGTCTTCTGCTGTCCGTTCCCCAATCACTAGGTTATGGACTTTTTTCATATACTGAGTGATTGCCTCATTTAGTTCATCTCCGGCAACACGCACTGATTCACTTAGAACTGTTCCCTGCAAACTGAGAACTGCTACCTCAGTGGTGCCTCCACCGATATCAATAATCATGTTACCGGTTGGTTCTGCTACAGGTAATCCAGCACCAATGGCTGCTGCTACTGGTTCATCAATTAACCTAACTTCTCTAGCACCAGCCTGTAATGCAGCTTCCATGACGGCTCGTCGCTCCACACCTGTGACACCGCTGGGGATACCAATCACAATCCGAGGTGAAACTAGGGCTTTGCCTTCGTTTACTCGCTGGATGAAGTGCTTCAACATCAGTTCAGCGGTATCGAAGTCAGCAATCACACCATCCCGTAAAGGACGTAGGGCAACTACATTACCTGGGGTTCTTCCCAACATCTTTTTTGCCTCTTCGCCTACGGCTAGAGGAAGATTGTCGTCTTGATCAATGGCAACCACAGAAGGCTCTTGAAGAACAATGCCCTTACCAGATACATAGACTAAGGTGTTAGCTGTACCCAGGTCTATACCCATGTCCCGTGACAGGGAAAAGTGATTTAAAATACTCACTAGTTTCTACGCCTCACAAAATGCTGTGTACAACCGACATTGCACCGAAACTGTAACTGAGGTGGATTCTATTATGTTTTATCCAGTTAGTCTAGTACGCTAGTACACTACCTAATCATCATTCTCCGGATACTCTTTAGACTAAATTTCTGCAAATACACCCAACGGCAAATACACAACGGTTTCACCTGCTCAAGTTAAGCTTAAGTTAACTAGAATACTCTGCATGATTGACTTGCTTCGGTCACTTAAAATAAGTTAGTAATTGTTATACACCAGCTAAATCTGCTATTGTAGAGCCATAATCAGTACAAAAGTACCAATATAACTATGAGTCTCAATGTTGTCCACTTAGTCGGTCGTGCAGGTACAGACCCAGATGTTAAGTATTTTGAGTCTGGGGGTGTATTGTGTAAACTGGCCTTGGCAGTGAGACGACGGACACGCAATAGTGATCAGCCTGACTGGTTCAACTTAGAGATTTGGGGGAAGACGGCGGAAGTAGCTGCTAATTATGTGCGTAAAGGTAGCTTAATTGGTGTAAAAGGGTCTTTGAAAATCGACACTTGGAGCGATCGCACCACCGGAGCTGACCGCTCACAACCTGTGATCCGAGTAGAGCGGCTTGATTTACTTGGCTCTAAGCGTGATAGTGACCCCAGCGCTGTAAGCAGCTATGATAGCACCGAATTTTGAATAGTTTTGATTTATACTCAAACCTCCTAACTAATTAGCTATTAGCTTTCGAGGAAACTAATAGCTAGACTAGTATAGGTCTGGATTTCTCCGCTAGGTTCCCTGAGTACAAAGTAAAATACTAAGGGCTAAGATACCTAGGGCTAAGACACTTAGTTCTAAAACACTTAGGTCTACTGCTTACCCAATGCTATGAACTAGATGTATTCTTTTTCAGCCAATTCCTGTGTTTAGGTTATTACTCACCAGTTGCCTATCACTAGTTGCCTATCACTAGTCACACATCCTTCAGACGATTATTGTCTGATCCTACAGGTTCACCAAGAAGCCGTCTTACCTCAGTTTATGACCTGGCTAACCAGGTGGGCACTGTCGAACGTCGCTTGAAGTTTCTGGGTATTTTCCCAGTCTACTGCCGCAAATCCGATTAGTTCCCTTATATATATGAGCATAGATCAAAAAACACTATTGGCAGTCACCAACTTCTCAGTAAAACCTGCTGCCTCTATTGTAGTAGTTGCTCAAAATATCTGCAACATCTAGGTGTTTGATCACGGAAATGCCTAGCAGGAGAAAATAGTGTAAGACTTAACTGATTTTATTGATATTGGAACTATTGCGTGACTACAATCATTTCCTTAAATACTAACCATTTCCAAACCTTAGACTTGTCTCCAGCTCAGACAGTGATTGAAGGGTGGCTGCAAAACGGTGCGATCGCAAACCATGAGCAGCAGCTAGGCTTTAAGATTGATTTTGATGGCGATCCTGAGGATCCTCGGGAATTCTCAGAGATCCCAGAGGTGCGGTTATGGTTTGTGCGCTTGGATGCTACCTATCCCTGGTTACCTTTTCTACTAGATTGGAAATCTGGGGAATTCGTCCGCTATACTGCTATGCTAGTGCCCCACGAATTTAATCGAACAGAAGGCATCCAGTACAACTCTGAAGCCTTAGAAATTTTCGTGATGCAGAAGATCTTTGTACTTACTCAATGGTTAAAGCAGTGGGGTATACAGAGCCCATCCCGCCTCAAGTCGATGGCTCAGTTACTCGGCTATGAACTAGATGATACTTTGTTTGATCTGCTCGAAACCTCAGGGGGTGATATCCAGTCCGGTTGAATACCCATCATAAAAAAGATTGATAGGGAGATAGGGAGATGAAGCCGGGGCTGATCAGTATAATAAGCGCTATAGTTGGAGAAGAGATGCTATCAAAGGGCAGTTTATGCCTGCGAAAGTACCTGTGCAAGGTACAACTCCACATCGGGTTGAGGATCTATCTTAATCAACCCCTATAGCGTCAGCTTCCCATATTAAAAAGAGTTTGGGGAAAAGAGAAAAGCGGCTGATGACTTCCTCAAGAAATACTAGAATTACACTAGCTACCCCAAATTTGCTCTAATACAGTTTCCGGTTTGATATCGGCAATCCGACCGCTAGGTGATTGAATGCCGTATACCCCCTCCTTGACAGGTAGTAGTTTTTTGGCTTCTGTCGGACCAAACAAGGCAATGGTAGGAGTACCAACAGCTACAGCTAGATGCATAGGTGCACTATCGGTACACAGCATCAAATTAGCACCAGCAATCATGGCTGCCAATTTCCCAATATCCTGGGGAGTTGTAACTTTGAGGTCACGATGGTACTCCATCATAGCCTGGCACCATTCTGCATCCTCTGGCCCTTTTAGCAAGACAATGGGGAGATCGGGTTGTTTTTGACGAATGTCCTCAACAATCTGCTGCCATTTCTCAACTGGGTAGATTTTATCAATTCCTTGGGACAGAGCCAGTTTACTAGAACCGCCATGAATAAGAATGTAGCCAATTTCTTCTGGAATGTCTAGCTGTTGCTGTTGAGCTTCTGCCCATTCAATATCTGATTTGGGAACCCTAACAGCAAGTTCTTGACAAGGAACGTTAATACCGAAACCTTCTAGTAGGTCATGGTACATATGGGCAGCATACTGCTCAGTTTTTAGGGGCACAGGGTTGCTAAAAAACAAATCCCTTGAACCAGCTTTGTAACCAATTCGACGCACAATACCAGTCATCCAAAGCAAGAGCCCAACTGACCACCGACGTCCCAGGGTCATCGCAGCATCGTACTCGCGTTCGCGGATCACTCCCAACAAGTTACCAAAATCCGCGAGACCATTGCGGTCTTTAAAATCAAAGGTTAGAACTTCATCGACTGACTGACAAACCCGATAAGCCCCCTTGGCTCGCGGTTCCACAATAACGTCAATCTCAGCTTGGGGATAATACTGTTTTAGTTGTGAGAGGGTGGGAAAGAACAGGATTTGGTCGCCAATTCCACCAGGAACAAGGGCTAGTATTCTCATCTCAAATTACTTGAGCTTACGGATCAGCTTAATTTTAACTTGACGCTGGAACGACTAATTCTGATTCTATACAGGGGATAATATCCTAAGCTCAGCCATGAAGCAGCAGCTAAGAGGTAGAAAATCGTGCATTTATTAATTCCAGCAGCCGGAATGGGACGACGGATGGGGAGCGATCGCAATAAGCTTCTTTTAACACTTCTAGGTAAACCCATACTGGCTTGGACACTGCTAGCAGCAGAAAAAGCCAGTAGTATTAGCTGGATTGGGATCATCGGACAACCCTATGACTGGCAAGAGTTTAAAGCAATTCTAGCTGAACTTGCCCTATCTAAACCTGTGGAGTTGATTGAGGGGGGGGAAACGCGGCAAGAATCTGTCTATAATGGCTTGCAGGCTTTACCAGCAGAAGCCAAAAGGGTGTTGATTCACGATGGTGCTAGATGCTTAGCTACCCCTGAATTATTGACACGGTGTGCCCAAGTCTTAATGGATTGTCCCGGTCTAATTGCCGCTGTGCCAGTTAAGGATACGATTAAAGTGGTGGATGAAGCCAATATTGTTCAAGATACACCCGATCGGAAGGGATTGTGGGCAGCACAGACACCCCAGGGATTTGAGGTGAAGTTGTTGAAACAGTGCCATGATCAAGGACGTGAGGCTGGGTGGCAAGTTACGGATGATGCCGCTTTGTTTGAACGGTGCAGCTTGCCAGTAAAGATTGTGGAAGGGGAGGAGACGAATTTGAAGGTAACTACCCCAGTGGATTTAGCGATCGCAGAATTTATCTTGCGCCAGCGTTTTGATATCAGTGGAACCTAATCTAGTTAATTAATTGATTGATTATAATTAAATATCGTTTCAGTTGTGCCAGGGAATGGAAAATTTCCACGTACCAATCACAAAATCACTATGGAAATCCAACAACGCCACCCTTGGCCAGTCAATAGTGAAGAAGCTAAAGCAATTCAACAACAACTACAACCCGAGGTAATTTCTGAAGATCAGTTGGGGGAAGTACAATATGTTGCTGGTGTAGATGTAGGTTTTGAGGAGGATGGCGCTATATCACAGGCAGCAGTAGCAGTTTTAAGCTTTCCCGACTTGCAGCTGAAGGAAAATGCGATCGCATCCAGACCCACTACCTTTCCCTATATACCAGGTTTCCTATCATTCCGAGAAGTTCCTGTAGTACTGGATGCTTTGGAAAAAATTAGCATTATCCCTGACTTAATTTTGTGTGATGGTCAGGGCATTGCCCATCCTCGTCGCTTTGGTCTTGCCTGCCATCTGGGGGTACTGACAGATATTCCTACCATTGGTGTAGCTAAGTCCCGATTCATTGGTGATCATGAGGAATTGCCGGAAAACAAAGGTAATTGGCAACCGCTGAGCCATGATGGAGAAATCATTGGAGCCGTTGTCCGTACTCGGACTGGAGTTAAGCCAGTCTATGTTTCCATTGGTCATCGCATCAGCTTACCCACAGCAATTGATTATGTATTGCGCTGCACATCTAAGTATCGATTACCAGAAACAACTCGCTGGGCTGATCAACTAGCATCAAATAGAAGCTAGAAGTTAGAAGTTAGAAGTTAGAATTTAGAAGTTAGAATTTCACATTCTACATTCTTCATTCTACATTCTTCATTCTTTTGGTAATACCTCTTCTTCTAATCGATTAACCCGTTCCTTGAGTTCTATTACTAAGGTAGCAAGACGCTTAAACATCGGGTGATCAGCGTCTACCCTGCTATAGCTATCAGTTGGTGATATTCCCTGGTGTTGAGTGGGTCGATTACTATCAGGAACTGACTGGTTGACCTGACGTAACTGAGTTTCTAAATTATTGAGTTTAAACCTCAAGTTAATTATCTCAGATTCAACAGAAGAAAGACGCGATTCTACAACAGTTATAGAAGCTGTGGCTGGTGGAATAAACTGTGAGATAAAAATTCCTAAGATTAAGCCAAAAGCGAGTATTGGTATTGTTCGTTTCAAGGTAGTACAACCCCATTAGTTATCTTACTACCCATTATGACTCGTTCATTTGGACTTTCATTGTAAGCATTCAACTATCAGCAATCAGCTGAAGGGCTACAGGCATAGTATGAATGGCTGATAGCTGATAGCGGTAGCCTGAATAGTTACATTGATACTTAGATTGGGATAGCAAAGATCTAACAAAAAGAGCGAGTCACTTATCAAACCGCTCTTTTTGATAAGGGGATAAATAGTTAATGACAAAGTAGAATTATAAATTTGTCTTAGGGAGATTTTAACCCAAAGACATAGCTCCTTAGACATAGTTTGCCTACTCCTCCCTGATTGATCAGGCTCTAGGCTGTTTCCAACCAGTCATAAATTTTATCTAATTGCTCCAGAGTTACCAAACCGTACTGCCAAAGAATCATTGGCAAAAGTCCTGGATCTTGTTCCCGGTGTCGTTGTGCGATCGCAATTGAATCTCTGGAAATTGCTAACTCTTCTTGGAGAAAATGCAAGAATTTTGTATAAGTTTTTGGTGCCATAATTAGTTTACTTTCACCTCCTTTAATAGGCTCTATTTTGGAATTAGTAATCTGAATGTGTAAACCATCAGTAGCCACTATCTCATCTGTCCACTAGGAAATTACGAACTTTCGTTATACCTGACAAACGAAACAGTCGGAAATTTGAAGGTTTTAAGATTTTAAGGATAGTTAATCCTATAGGAAAGGAGTTAACTTTCCCTATCATCACCCGACTAGGATTTAAGATGACAGGAATAGCACTCTAGTATCCCTGTATAAATTTTCAGGGTTAAGAGGCTGATTACCTGTGTCCTAAATCACTGCCAACCTGAGATTTTCGTCAACCTAGAACAGCAATCTTATGTGTCTTGATGCAGTCGCTCATGGTTTGGGTTCTGTGTGCGGAACCTGCGTCCGCACCTGTCTTGATGCAGTCGCTCATGGTTTGGGTTCTGTGTGCGGAACCTGCGTCCGCACCTTGTAAGCCCCGTGGAAACCCCCAAGACCGCGCTGCATCGCTGTCTTGCCAGTATGGAGATAAAATACCCCACTAGCATCACCCCTAGACCTAGCCAAAACAGCCAGTTGGCAAGACCTTCCAAGCTCATATGCTTAAGTCAAGTAAAATTCGACAAATTTAAACACACACTCCCTAAGGCGCTTGGTTAACAAGCGTCTGTCAAGTTAAAAACTCTGGTGTACGCTATGATAGACAACTTTCTCACACCATTAACTTAGCGATTTACCGCTAAGACTCAGTAGCGTCACCCCTACCCTTGTTTTCCCAACCTTGATTAATTATTTCAAGGGCAGCCATTAGTAATCAAGGGTATAGTCATTTGCGAGCTTTTTACATCTGTCTTAGGAAAGATTACCCTAATTTAGCTTAATTCGCCAGAAGCCCCACGACAGAAGTAAGCATGAAACTATTTGCAGTCAACTGAATGCTTATGTATAGGGATGATAGCATAAGGCTTGATGCTTTATATAGCACTAGGTATTCACAGGTGCGCTTTCCAATGGCCGGGGAACCCGGCCTTGGGTCGCACCTCGATGTTTGACATACCTAAACTCCGAAACGTAAGTAATCGCTTACTTCTGACTTCTGACTTCTGACTTGTAACTTGCGCGTAGCGCTATATTAGTTAGGTTGGGTAGTACTGCCATCCAGAAACTTGACAGTGACCTGGTCACCTACTTTCAGACCCAGTTCAGCTGCACGTCCGCCACGAAGTTCAATCACTTGGTCAATAATTTCCCTTCCTGGACCATAGGTAGGACATTTATCAGTTTGGCAGGGAGGCACAGATTTTGCGATCGCTTTTACTTCCCCATTTCTTAGAAATACCATATCGAGATCGATTTTAACATTCTTCATCCAAAAGCTGACACGCCGTGGTGGGTCGAAGCCAAATAACATGCCCCGATCCGGTGCTAGAGATAGGCGATACATCAACCCCATTGCCTTTTGCTCACGGGTCTGTGCCACTTCCAGCCCAAACCGCTCACCTGCGATCTCAGCTTCAGCAGAAATTGGTAACATTTGACCTAATTTGTTTGGTGATTGTGATACTGATGGCGCTGTTGCTGGTGGTTGACCAGAGTTCACAGAGGTACTATTTATAGTGTCTTCTGATACTGACCCTGCTGAACAGCCCATCAGTAAAATACTTAGTGCTATTGAACATAGAGTGATTGGAAACGTCATACCCACAACCCTAAGCCTCCCGCAACACATAACCAACACCACGCACCGTCTGGATTAATCGCCTTTCACCTTCATCTTCTATCTTGATACGTAAATAGCGAATATAGACTTCGATGACATTAGACTCTCCCATAAAGTCATAACCCCAAACATTTTCCAAAATTTGTTCGCGAGTTAATACTTCCCTCGGATGGCTGATCAAATACTTGAGCAGTTCAAACTCTTTCATGGTCAAATCAATCACCCGTCCATTGCGCATGGCTCTACGCTGGCTTAGGTCTAAAGTTAGTTCTCCAAACCTGAGCTGCTCCGAGCCTCCTGTTTTTGGCTCTAGATAAAGGCGCACCATTTTCACAAATGGCTCGCTACGATAGGGTTTCAGGAAATAATCATCAGCTCCTGCTTCTATACAAGCCACTCGATCCTCTACTCGGTCATGAGCCATCAGCATGATTACCGGTACGCGAGAGCCTTCACGTCTGAGCTGATCGCATAATCTCAGCCCTGATTCTCCTGAAAGGGCTCTATCGACAACCACCATTGCTGGCTGGAGTTCACAGGCTTGATGGCAAGCAACGGTGGCATCAAGGGCAATGACGGTATGATAACCTGCTTCTTTCAAGTCCTGACTCAGCCGTTCCGCCAATATTTGATCGTTTTCTACAACTAAGACACAGGGATTCCTTTCCAGGGTCAGATTTGGCATAGATAATGCTTCTCAGCACAAGCTGGATATAACTATGGTGAATACCAACCCTGTTTTAGCATGTCGTAATTAAATTTTGCTGAGTGGGTAAGTTGTAAAAAAAATAGCCGTAGAAATACTATCCACGGCTATTTAAATGACTTATGTCACTATGTTCCCAAACCGAACCTGATGTGATCCTATTTGATTGACCTTGCTCTTTCGCCCACCCTAGGGGAGCAGACCGGAGCCAAGGCTCTGGGGGGAAGCCCCCCAGAAATTTAACGTGTTATGGCAACAGCCAATACTTCATCATGGTTGTCCTCACTTCTCCTGGAGTTTCAGTAGCTTCCAAAGGGCTCCAGTCGGCAATCTCTCCATAGCCCAGGGAATAAAACCTTTGCATACTATGGATTAGCGATGCAGCGCCGCCAAAGGGGGTTTCCCCCGGAGACCAAACCTTAGACAGTTGAGCCTTTATGGTTGGTCGGCTATGCAGAAAAGGGGTAAAACTTATTGATTAAGGCTCAACTGTCTTACGGTAAATTCAAACCATGAGCGACTGCATCAAGACACCGCTTGACGAGGACCTTTTAGAGTGTGCTCAACAGGTTGTTTCTTGAGGTTTTGGTTGATTTTTTTTGACATAAGTCGAAACTTTAACTCTTTGTGGTTTTATATTGATTATTGTAATGATTATATTTTAAATTGTCAAGGGTTTTTAAACTTTTTTTTGGAGAAGTTTTAGAGGTGATAAAAAAAAGCGTTTGCGTAGCGTCTCTTTCAGAGAATACCGTAAGCTAATGCGCTACGCACACGCGTGCGCGTTCAGCTAATACATCGAAGCCTGTGCCACCGCTTCCCGATTCCCGATTCCCGATTCCCGATTCCCGATTACCATTACTATAGATATAGTTAAATAATGACTTTAATGTGAAAACCGATACCATCTTCTATCGCCTGTTTCAATCGTTTCCCAGTATCTTATTTGAATTAATTAACCATTCCCCTACAGAAGCACAAGCTTATCAATTCGCCTCTGTGGAAGTCAAACAACTAGCATTTAGAATTGATGGAG
>NZ_JAAHHS010000010.1 GCF_010692395.1 Moorena sp. SIO3H5 | reverse complement strand
TTTTTCAGTTTATTCTCCAGTCGCGTTAACTAGGTCAACCGTAACGGCCAGCCGTAGACGCAATCAGGAAGGCGGCGTAGGTTATGAAGAACCCAAAGGTGAAGTGGGCCAAACCAACCAAACGAGCCTGAACGATGGATAGTGCAACGGGCTTATCCTTCCAACGAACTAAGTTCGCAAGAGGAGTGCGCTCATGTGCCCAAACAATCGTCTCGATAAGCTCTTGCCAGTAACCACGCCAGGAGATCAAGAACATGAAACCAGTCGCCCAAACAAGGTGTCCGAATAGGAACATCCAAGCCCAAACAGAGAGGTTATTCACGCCGAAGGGGTTATACCCGTTGATCAACTGAGCAGAGTTCAGCCAGAGATAATCGCGGAACCAACCCATCAAGTGAGTGGAGGAGGTGTTGAACTGAGCAACGTTGCCAGACCAAACCGCCAAGTGCTTCCAATGCCAGTAGAAGGTCAACCAAGCAATGGGGTTAAGAGGCGATGGGGTGATGGGGTGATGGGGAGTCACCTGCATCGCTGCTGCCTATTCCCTGCTCCCTGCTCCCTCTCTAATTATTGGTAATTTTTCATAACTATATTTTTCACAACTAGTTAAAAATTGTGATAATATAGTTATTGGAAAAAATTCAGGATTAATCAAAATTTTAGTCTCGGAGAGTAGGGATTTATGGTAATAACTAAAACTTAGTTATTGTTAAAATATTTGCTTTTAACCGATTCCCGATTCCCGATTCCCGATTCCCGATTCCCGATTCCCGATTCCCGATTCCCTGTTTCCTGTTCTATAACGATATGCAAATTATATTTCGTGAGTTTAACCCATTTGATTTGTGGATTTGGATAGAATTTAGCACTGTTCCCTCCTATCGGGAAAAGGAATATGTGGAAGAATTATTCAATTCCTGGTTTTTATTAGGTAAATTGGGAGGATTTGATGCAGAAAACCTTCCCGTGCAGGAGGTTGGCCTAGAAATTAGCTACATGGAATATGATGATAGAGTAGCAGAAAAAAGTTTAATGGCGTTGATGCATAATCAGGGCGAGTTTGAGTATGAAGGCACTTGGGGGCGCTGCTGGTTTGATTTAGGAACTAGTGATGCGATCGCTCTTGATATTTTAATTAATTCTCTCCGGCAACTTGCCAAAGAATATGTGGATATTGAAAAATTAATTATTGGTGGTGAAAACGACGATTGGCCAGTTCACGATCGGAGCACATCACTGTTTTATGAGGAGTCTAATTTAAATTAATTCCTACTAATCACTTAGCAAATCGTGGCTGGATTGTAAGCATATGCGCTACGCGAACAGCGAACAGCGGTCAGCGGTCAGCGGTCAGCTTAGAATAAAATTGAAAGTCTGGGGAAAAGCCCATTGCGCGTAGCGCATAGGCTGATAGCTGATGGCTGATAGCTGAACGCGCACGCGTGCGCTTCGCGCATATGCTTACATTACCCATTACCACTTAGACATTAAACAGCTTCTAGATTCCTTTCCCCAGTCCTAATCCGGATAACTTGCTCAATGGGACTGATGAAAATTTTACCGTCGCCGATTTTACCGGTCTGAGCAGCAGCGAGAATTTTTTCTACTGCCATGTCAACTAAGCCATTTTCAACAACGACTTCTAGCTTGACCTTAGGAAGAAAGTCTACCCTGTACTTTGTACCGCGATACTGTTCAGTTTGACCTCTCTGCCGACCAAACCCCCGAACTTCAGACACGGTCATGCCAACGATACCAGCATTGACTAAAGCTATTTTGACCTCTTCGAGCTTATAGGCTCGGATAATTGCCTGGATTTTTTGCATTTTCCCAGCCCCTTACTGGGGCTTCCACTCCAATTGACTAACACCAGCATGACATATATACCACGAAAAAAACTTATTCTGTAGTAAATAATACATTTGTGCTGGGTTATTTGTGATATAGCAAGTCTTATACCCATGAGGTACAAATTTTTAGGTTTTAGGTTTTAGGTTTTAGGTTTTAGGGAGCAGGGAGCAGGGAGCAGGGAAGTGGGAAGTGGGAAGTGGGAAGTGGGAAGTGGGAAAAAATAATGTGTACCTCATAGCTATGAAAAACTCTATAAGTCATTTGTTAATTGCCATGTTACTGCCTGCCTTACTAAGGAAGCATAAGGGAGAATCCCTCTCCCGACTCCCTCGGTGCCCTTGACTCCCATTAACCCAATAATTTGTACCTGACCCAACTGTTCCCTGTTCCCGTCTTGATGCAGTCGCTCATGGGGGGAACCACGCCAGTTGCTCATGGGGGGAACCCCCAAGACCGCACTGGCTCCCCAAGACCGCGCTGCATCGCTGTTCCCTGTTCCCGACAACTGCCGCGAAGTCTAATGAAATCCCAGTGCTAAAGCTCCCTGGTAAAATATCAAGCTAGCTACCCAAGCCAACCCTAAGGAAAACACTAAGGAAAATAAGGTAAATTTCCATGATTTTGCCTCATTAAATAGGGTAACAATGGTAGTTAGACAGGGAGTGTATATTAAGCAAAAGATACAAAAACTATATCCTTGGATAAAGGTTACTGTATCAGTTATCTGCTGACTAACAGCAACGGAGTTAAGTCCATAAATTACGGCTAAAGAGCCAATCACAATTTCTTTAGCAATGAAACCAAAAATTAGGGCTAGGGTTAAATGGGGATTAATACCAATGGGATTCATGACCGGACTTAAAAATTGTCCAATTTGCCCGCCAATGGTATCCAATCCTGTCGCTCCTGGAGGTACATTCGTGATGAACCAAACGGCAACACAGCCAAAGGTAATAAACCCAGATGCTCGTTGCAAAAATTCTTTGACTTCTCCCCACCCTCTTAGTAAGACTTGTTTGATAGTCGGAATTCGGTAAGGGGGTAATTCTATAATAAAGGGTTCCTCGTTTTTAAAGACTCCTTGGAAAAGAGCAGCAGTGACAATGGCGGCTACAAAACTAAGTAGGTATAAAGAAAATAATACTAACGCTCCGTTACCATGGGGAAATACAGCAGCAATGATAAAGACAAATACCTGGAGTCTGGCAGAACACAAAGCAAAAGGAATCACTAGCATAGTTAGCAGTCGCAAGGCTTGCGATCGCATAACTCTAGTGCCCATTAATGCTGGAACATTACAGCCGAATCCCATCATTTGCATCACAAAACTGCGACCATCTAACCCCAACCGTTCCATAAAGATATCCATTAAATAGGCAGAACGGGATAGGTAGCCACTATCTTCTATAATTGCCATTAATATAAAGAACAGCACAATTAATGGAACAAAGGAAGCAACGGTAGCTAAACCGTTCCAAATCCCATTAATCAAAAAGTCTTGAAGCACTGTGGGTAAGGGTTGGATTACAGGTTCAATCATGGCACCTTGAATCCAGCCAGTCATATTATCCATCAAGTCTTGAGAGGGGAGTCCCACAGTCCAAACTACCCAAAATACTAGGAACATTCCTAAGAAGAACAAGGGTAATCCCAATATCGGATGCAGCAGTAACTGATCAATCCTGGCGGTTAAATTGACTGCCATCTCAGAGGGCATTTCTACCGCACTATTGAGCACTAATTCTATCTCTTTAGTGGAGATAGAGCTATGGTCAGATATACGAGTTTTTAGATTATCTATTAAATTATCTCTATTAATCGATTCTTCTTGTGCTTTTAAAGTTTTAGAAATTTCTAGGTATGCCCTCATATAGCCATCTCCATACTTGGCACTAATAAGGAACACAGACATATCCAAATTATCGGATAATACTTCTGTATTTATTTTAACTCCATATTGCTTAGCTTCATCAGCCATATTCAGCATCACAACTGCGGGTAACCCTAGGGCTTTTACCTGCAATGCCAATCGAATTTGACGGTCAATTTGGGAAGCATTGAGAACAATAATAACTAGATCAATAGGAAAATTTTCTAAAAAGGTTTGAACAATTTTTTCATCATCAGAAAATCCCTTGATGTCATAAATTCCTGGTAAATCTACAAATTCCGTAGGTTCGCCATTGAGTTGGACATTAGCTTGTAGTAGATCTACAGTAATTCCGGGCCAATTGCCAACATTAGCAGTGGTACCTGTGATCCGGTTAAAGAAAGTTGATTTGCCGGTGTTGGGCATTCCTAGCAACGCAACTCGCTTAACCGCTTTCGAGTCTTCAATGACGGCGGTGCTGGTATTATGGCAAGAGGTCATAATGTTACTGGCAGATATTTGTTTCAGCTCTGCAGGCTATGGGAAGGCCTTGAACAGTAACGATTATATAGCATTTGTATTTGAATTGTGAACATACTCCCGCTTTGGAAAGGCAAGAGGCAAGAGTTAATAAAGTAGCGATGCAGTGGCCTCACGGGGGTTTACCCATGAGCGACTGCATCAAGACATAGAAGGATTTTGGGTAATGAAAAAAACGGTAATTATTTTTTCTATTATAAATGCTATATAGCTATATTTCTGATTACTATAGCAATACAGGCTTGGGTATTTACAAATAATGGTGAGGGATAAATTACTACAAGCTTTATCAAACTTGGCTTACCTCTTGCCTCTTGCTAGCAGCCTATTCTCAGGAAGTAGGGCTATGGGTATGAAAGCGATTGCTAAAGTATCGCTGATACAAATTACAGCTAACCATGACGTGATTGTCTGACCAATTCACCAGCCCCATACTGTACAACTTAAATGCCTGTACCTGTTCCAAGGCCACTGGAACTTTTGCCCTAACCACTGTTTCAAAGGCTACAGCTAAATCAGGATGTTGTTGTATAGTCCACCAGTGTCGCTGTAAGTGTTCGCTGTAGATTCCTTGATCTGAAGTAGCCTTTTGGAGGAGTTCTTCTAGGGTCAAATCCTGTCGCGCCAGATAATATAACGCTAGACGTAGTAAATAGGGATGACCAGCTACTAACCACATCAGCTGGGCTAGATCTCCAATGGAGAGATTGAGTTCATGACGCTGGGCTAAATCCTGAACCTGCTCCCAACTAAATGAAGACAACTGAATCGGCAATCCTACGGTAAAAGGGGATTGATGGATAGTTAGGGGTAGATAAACTTCTGTGGAGTTAACCAGCACTAGCCGAAGTTTTTGCCAGATCTTGCTATCTTTGGCTTCTTCATACCAAGAGCGTAGCAGAGGTAAAAAGTCTTGAGCAATTTTGGGATACTTGAAAATCTCATTAACTTCATCTAATGCCAAAACAATAGGACTGTCTATTTGTTCGAGCAGATAGTCTTGGAAATAGGTGGTGCAGCTCACTTTACTACCCAAATCCTCATGCCAATAATCATCCAGCATAGGTTTTAGGTTCAGCTTGCGGGTGACATTGTAGGCTAGCCAGCGCAAAAATTTATCTAGGTTAGTGAGAATTTCAACATCCACTCGCTGAAGGTTCAAACGCACAGTTTGGTAACCCTGAGTTTCTGCATGAGCTAGAATCCTGACCATCAGGGATGTTTTACCCATCTGTCTGGGTGCTTTAATATGAATAAAAGCTCCTGGTTTAACAATCTCTTCGTAACACCTAAATTCATAGGGGACTCGCTCGACATAAAATCGGGAAGTTAAAGGAACTCTTCCTTCTGGTAATTCCAACTGCTGGGATTGGTTATTGAGGATTTGGGATTTGGGATGGTTCGCATCAGCAACATTTGATATCCGTTGCTTAGCTGTAAATTCTACCTTCCCTTTTTCATAAGGCTCTAGTCCCTGTTTTAATACGCCAATCCGCTCCTGATTATGACTCGATGCTTGATTGACCTGTCGTCTTTCAAGTACACTGCGGAAGTTGGTTTTACTGACTTTTTCCCCTAGTGCTTCTGAGAAAGTTTTCCATAATTTAGGGGCAACGGTCTGCTTGATATAACTTGCTGAATAGCCTAACTCTTGAGCGATCTGGTCATAGGTTTTTCGTTGCCCTTGCCAGGATTTTTGCAAAACTGCTCTTTGAATATCACTCAGATATTGCCCTGTGTTGGAAAACACTAATTGTTCAGCAAATCCTAATCCTTCCTGAATATCGATCAGGTATTGTAAGTTAAGCATGGCTATATACTTTGCACCCTAAATGATTCTTGGCGGCTAACCTGAGTGTGATATAACCATAGAAAACTGCTAGACTACCGGGTCAGTAATCAAAATTATGGGTAGAACCCAACCAAACGATCATTACCCTTTTGCTGAAATCCTAATTGCTTCGTTCTTTGGCTTCGCCTACTTCGTTATTCAAAATGATTAATGTCTCGATGGGGTAGGAGCTAGTCAAGAGTTCGGTGTGTTATATCAAATCCATTAGCCTACATTTTTAGTAAGGCTTACCAAAGTTTGCGATCGCGTTTGCAGAAGGTATGGCTTAGGTATAGATTATGTACACTATATAGCAGTTCTCAATACCCAATTGAGAACTGCTATAGAATAATTTTCTGAGATTGCTAATTTATTAAAACGGTGAGCTTAGGCTTGTTGTTTCTTCTTGCCCTTGAGGGTTGCACCAGCACCGAATGCACCCACTGCCAGCAGACCTAGCACTGAAGCCGGTTCAGGGACAGATGTACTGTCTAGATTTCTAGTTTCTACGTTTAATGTAAATTGTCCCACCATGTCCAAGTAACGATTTGAACCTATACTATACGGACTAACACGGTCTTTCTCTTGAACATCTGATGCTTGATAGATATAGTCAGTGAGTGTCACAGTTGTTAAACCATCGATAAAGGACAGAGTTCCTGAGCCTGGTACAATACTGCCATCCAGTCCCCGAGTTGAACCACTACTATTGGCTGAAAAGCCTGGATCAGAGTCAGTGGACTTGGCTAAGGCTCCAAATACTGAAATCCCTGGATTGGAGATTTCTCCATTGAAAAACAAATTCAAACCGTAATGACTAATATTAGCAAGAGAGCTTCTCCCATCACCATAAATTGTAAATGTATGGGTACCTTTTGTTAGTTCAAAGTCGATGTTGCGAGTACTTGGGTCATTAATGAATTCACCGTCTTCACCATCGCTGGTAACGAACAAGTCCCAATAGTTATCACCAGCACGGCTATTCCAAACAGCTAAACCTGTACTTCCTGATCCATTACTCGCAAATTCACTCAGTCCACTTAAGCTTATTGCTTGTGCGCTGCTGGTAGTTCCTAATGTGACTAAGGTTAGGCTGGTGGTAGCAACTGTTAATTTGGTAAGTAATTTTTTAGTCATTCTATTTTTATCAGTCTATTTTTATGAGTGTTTTTATCAGGCTAAGGGGAGAGAGAGGCTAATCTTAACGGGGCTTATTTGGGGACATTTAACTGAATTAGTTATTTTCAGTATGTCAATTCATATCAAAAAATAAAATATCTAAAAGTTCGTATAACTTCTTAAGTTGGTTCAATTTGGTAAATCTCGATAAATTACCAAATTTTAAATTAACGAGTTAGCGAATTAATAAATAAGATTAAAGTTGGCGTTTGCGTTAGCTAAAGGTATGATTTATGTATAGGTTGTGTATAATATTCCGTAAAGCCAAGCTAAACTCAATGGCACTCCAATTGCCCTGAGATTAAGCTTGATAGCTTGATAGCTTTAATAGCAAAATCAAGCGAACGCGCCCCGCGTGGCCTACGGCCAATCGCTCTACTCCGACTCCACAAGAGATTGGCTTCATCGTTGCCAGGGTTTGCTGCTGTAGCACCATGGGATGGGACCTAGAAGCCGCTACTTGAGGTGCATCTTGAGGTGAATCAAACCAACCCCAAGAACCCCAAGGTTGGAGAATTTAGGCAAGTATCCGAAAATCCCATTCTCGATCGTGTAGTCTCTAGGAGAAAAATCTGGGATCAAGTTCTGCTAATTGGCAGTTTTGGATAATGCTAGGTAAAAAATTGAGTTGACCTATATTGGTCAAAGGTTTGCACTAATTGCATCTATCTGTCTGACCCTACTCATGCACCAGCACCGATGTTTCGGTATATATCGAAAATTATCAAGAAAACTATCAAGAAAACTATCAAGAAAACTATAACTGCCATATTTTCCATAACCCTGATGCTAGGTTAGGCAATTATGGCGGAAAATGTTGAGGTAATCATTATGCTTATACCCTTATCTATGACTTTAATGATAGCCTCAGTAGCCATTTACCTTTGTGTTAAGACTACTGAGGAAATCGTCAAAGTTGCTGCAGCTATAACAGCCTTACTCTGTCTGTTTGTCAGCCTATTTTTTGTTCCTTGGCCAATCAAACTACTGATTTTGATAGTTCCGTTTATTATTGAAAAACTCCAGCGGGTAGCCTCTCGCTAGGGATTAGCCATGATAGGTAATGATTGGTTTAACCTTTAAGTACTATAGTAAGTATTCAGCCGTTGGCCTTTGGCCACGCGTGCGCGTTCAGCCGTTGGCCTTTGGCCACGCGTGCGCGTTCAGCCGTCAGCTAATCAACGGTCGGTAGTAAACAAGCTTACGGGCTGGTAAGGTTGGTTGAAGAAAATCTCTGCTTGTTTTACTCATCCGACTCCGTTCAGTTAAAGCGCCTGCTAGCTGATAGCTGATAGCTGACGGCTGAATGCTTACGTACTATAACTATTAACCATTAACCCAACACCATTAACCTAACTCCTAACAGCTAACCCCTAAAACTATTAACCTAGCTCCGACCATTACCATTACCATTACCATTGGCAGTGGTTGCCAGCACCCGATCAGCTAGCTTACCTGGCACTTCCTGGAGATGGTCATAGGTCCAATTAAAGAAACCGATCCCTAGAGTAAGCGATCGCAATTCCATGATCAAGTTTTGCATTTCTGCTTGGGGGATATAGCCAGAAACACAATCCCATCCTGTCCAATCAGAACAGGTCTCATAGCCGAGGATTTGACCCCGATGACCGGTGATCAATTGCAGCATTTTAGAGGTGAATTCCTGAGGTGCATAGACCGCAACAGACATAATTGGCTCAAGTAACATTGGCTCACAATTGGGCATGCCACCGGTCATAGCTAGCCGTGCTGCTTGTTTAAATGCCTGTTCCGAACTATCTACCGAGTGGTAAGAGCCATTGGTGAGAGTAACAGCCACATCTACCACTGGGAAGCCTAAGGGTCCGTGGGACAAGTACTCCTTTACTCCGATCTCCACACCAGGGATATATTGCTTTGGCACCACCCCACCGACAATGCTTTCGGAGAAATTAAACCCTTCACCCCGAGACAAGGGTTGGATATCAAGGTAGACATCACCATATTGCCCATGACCACCACTTTGGTGCTTGTAGCGCCCGTGAGAGGTAGTGGATTTGCGGATACTTTCTTTGTAAGGCACTCGCGGTAAGTGAGTGGTCATCGGTAAGTTGTATTTGCGGCTCATCCGGTCTAGAGCAACCTGAAGATGAATATCTCCCTGTCCCCATAGGATGATTTCGTGAGTGTCTCCATGTTGTTCCCACACCAGAGATGGGTCTTCTTCCAGGAGCTTGGTTAAGGCACCACTGAGCTTAACCTCATCTTTGCGCTTCTGAGGAGTAATGGCTAACGCATAGACTGGTTTGCTTGCCTCAGCTATTGGTAATTTCATCTCTGGATTACCCGTATCCGTGGTCAGGGTGTGACCAGTTTTAATACCCTCTAAGCGTCCCAGGGCAACGATGTCACCAGCAGATACTTGGGAAACTGACTGAGTGTGGTGACCAAACATACGGTATAAGCCTCCGGCGCGGACACCATTAAAGACCATGCCATCGGTTAGTGTACCTTGCCACACTCGCACTAGGGAGAGTTTTCCACCTTGGGGAGTGTAATAGGTTTTGAGTACCTGTGCCACCGTGCTTGATTCATCACCAGCAATGTCCCGACGCTCAGCGGTGCTTTCTGGAGTTGGTGCTTCCCGCAGTAGGGCATCGATCAAGGGGCGAACGCCGTAATCTTGCTGAGCAACACCCATAAATACAGGTACAATCAAGTCGGCACCCAATTCCATCTTCAGGTCTTGGACAATTTCTTCTTGGGGTGGCTCAATTTCTTCTAGTAGTTCTTCGAGGAGGTGGTCGTCAAAATCTGCTAAGGTTTCTAGTAATTCTGTGCGTGCTTGCTGTTCTGCCTCTTTCAATGACTCTGGCAGTGGTATCGGATCAGCTGGGGCATCAGGATGGTAAAGATAGGCTTGCTCGGTGACTAAATCAATAAATCCGGTGAGGTGTTCTCCCTTACCAATGGGGTATTGGTGCAGTACTAAGGGGCGAGTGGAAACTGAATTGAGGGCATCAAAGACGGATCGTAAGGAGTTACCATTAGCATCATCGGTCAACTCAAACCGATCCATTTTGTTAATAAAGAGTAAGTGGGGGATTTCCCAGTCGTCGAGAAATTTCAATAAGGGTGCTAAGGTCAGGACGCGATCGCTTACTGGTTCACAAACCACGACAGCCGCATCCACACCAACTAAGGCGTTGTAGGTTTCTTGAGCAAATTCAATGGAACCGGGACAGTCTATAAAATTGAAGCAGATATCTTGATACTCGGTGCTGGCGGCAGTTACCTCCACACTCATTTGGCGTTGCCTGGCCTCGGTGGCATTATCACCGACGGTGTTGCCTTCCTTTACTGTGCCTTTGCGAGAAATGGTACCAGTAACGGACAACAAACTTTCGAGTAGAGTGGTTTTCCCACTGAGATACGGACCAACAATAGCCACATTACGGGTGGCTTTACACACTTTGCCGTTCATAATTTACCCCCAAATTATTTCAATTGGACTTATGCATTGAAGCGGAGCATTAAGGGGATGGTCGGGTAGGGAGGTGAGTTTGTTAAAACATGCCATGTCAACGCTTCTCTTACCTAATCATTTTACCTAATTATCTCCTGACTACTGATTTATGCATAAGTTTTGTTGAGATGGGATCAACGTTATCTGGTTGTGAGATTAGCTTAATTTGGTCTGATCTAGATCGAACTTGCAATGTCTTGTAATGTAAACTACTAAAACTGTTAAGTAAGATAACTCTAGGTCACTAATTTTCAAAAAATATGAATACACGTAACAACTATAAAAAAAAATGTTTCAAAAATCTTAAGCGAAATTTGTTCCCACTCAACTTAATGTTTGTTAACAGAAAAGTCACTGCCAGAGGCTATTTCTGCCTAGGAGTTAGTTCGCTGTTGGTGCTGACACAGCCACTAGTTTCCTATGCTCTAGGGGTTAACCCAGATAACATCAATGATTCACCCGAGAGACTGAGTAGACATCATCCCCTTACTCGCCCTTTCGGTTACAGTACTAGACTAATCGCTCAGTCTCAGTATCTACCAGCACTCAAACCCACTCAACCGGCAGCCCTTGAGCAACTTAATCAAGGACTGGCATTAATTCAACAGAGTAAGGTACTTGAAGCGATTGTGGCGTTTGAAAAGGCAGCCCAACTGAATCCCAAGCTAGCACCAGCACACTACAACTTGGGTCTAGCATTGCGGCAGGTTGGTAAATTGCAGGCGTCAGCCGATGCCTTTTATCAGGCAACCCAGACCGATCCAGAATTTGCTCTAGCCTTTGCTAATTTAGGGGCTGCCCTGTTGGAAGGAAAGAATTTGTCTCAGGCACGGGAATACCTAGAAAGAGCTCTGGAACTAGACCCATTACTCGGTGTTGCTCACTATAACATGGGTCTAGTTATGTCCCAGTTGCGAACACCCCAACAAGCGATCGCGTCATTTAAACAAGCAATGCAATTTAGCCGTAATGCTCCCGAACCGGCATATCATTTGGGACTGATTTATAGGCAACAGGACAAGCTAGAGGAAGCAAAAAAGGCGTTTGAGCAAGCGATCAAAATCAATCCTAAATACCCCGAAGCCCACTACAATATCGGTGGAATTTTATTTAGTCAGAGAGATTTGGATGGTGCTCTGGCAGCCTTCCAGCAAGCAGCGGTAGCTAACTCGAATTACGCTAATGCGTATTATGCTGCTGGTGTAGTATTTCTGCGCCAAAACCGATTTAGTGATGCTCTGCAAGTCTTGCAGTATGCTAGAGACCTTTACAATAGCCAAGGTAATCCCCAGTGGGGACGTAGAGCTGAGCAATTGATGGAGCAAGCCCGTAATTCTGGTTTTTAGTGGGGTTTGTACCATCAGAACTGGTTAGCTTTGACGACTCCCCACAGATAAAACAGATAAATCGGGAGCGTTGCACCTGTAGAGAGATGATTTATGGAGATGGGGAAGATGAGGAATAATCCACCCATTCTCCTGCTGATTTTTATCACGTCTCAATTAGGATTTATTGAACCGATTTTTTCTTATTTATTGAACCGGTTTTTTTTTAGTGTTTTTTAGGGGGAGCTTTACAGAATATTTTTAATTATAAAAAAAACTTTAATAAAAATTAAACAAATATTTATTTATAGTAAAAGTATCCAAAAAATTAAAATTATTATTTCCTGAATTTATTATTAGTGGTATTTTAACGATTTTTAGAAAAATTTGATAGATATTGTTTTAGTTGCTAAAAAAAAATAAACAATATTATATCACCTTTGCATTTGACTGATAGGGCTACCAAACTTAAAAAGCTGAAAATTGATTTTCCTTTATATGGAAAACTTTAGGTATTTCCCAGGCCAATACTAGTATAGTTTGAATTTTTTACAGATTATTAAAAGTGTAGTAACCTTGGGAGACTTTGAGTTGAGTGGATAAGACTGGGTAGGGAGGGTTAGCCTAATCTAGATATTATCAAACCCCGATTCCTACTCCCCACTGCGCTCTCCTTCAATTACGGTTAAGACTACAGCATACTATAACTCATAAAATTTAGCCACACTGAATACAAAAAACCCCTGATGGGCGGTTGGGTGCCCCAGGGGGATGCAGCAAAAGGTTAAAACTACCATATACAAGAGTAATCGGAAATAATAGTAAACCGTATCCGCAAAATCTCGGAAATCTCTCAGCCACTCGCAATAATGGCCTACGAATAATTACGTACTTGCCTTATCCATGCTTACTATAGGTTTGTTGTCTACTAATATCCACAGCCATCTGAGAAACCAGTAACTTGGGTCGAACTAGGAAACTCGCTCCTATTCCACACCTAGTTCAGGGAATCTCAACGGAATTGAGTTGCTTTGAGGGCAAATCCGACTCGAAGGGCGTGTTGCATGTGCTTTACCCTTTGGGGTTTTCCAGCGTTTCGATCCTGGCGATACAACTTGTCTAAGCTAAGAATGAACAGAGTGAGTATGATTAATGTAGTGGCCAAATTGCGAGCAAATACTAAATCAAACATGACTATATCCTGAATTTATCAATCCCTGGGCGTTCTGAGCCCCATTGCCCATGATTAAAAATTGTGAAGTGCCGATGTTTAATTTAGGGTTGACGCTCAGGTGTACAGTGTTGGTTCTTGTGTAAGAATTGAGAGCAATCGCTACAATTGGTGAAATCTGGTGAAATCTCGGAAATCTCGTCACTTACTAGTAGCTTCTTTTGTCGGGTGGCTGAATCTTCCCATGAATAGCAGTAGAGTGGGCATCCTGCCTGCCCGAAAATAAGCATGAAACTGGCAAGATGCCAGTTCTACCCAAGATGCCAGTTCTACCCAAGATGCCAGTTCTACCCAAGATGCCAGTTCTACCCAAGATGCCAGTTCCACCAAGATGCCCATTCCACCTCACTGTTAAAATCATTCCATTATTAAGCAATGCTTTCTTTGTCGCTGGTGCTGTCTTGGGCTGTACCCACCAAGTTATATCGACCACACCAGCGCTACAAGCTAAACCAGTGATTAGCAGATCTGTTGCTGATCTAATTCAGATTGAACCCTTACCGATTGCGACCAAGTATAGGAATCAGTGGACTCCTGAATTGGAATCAGAATTCTGGGTGCGAGCTAACCAGGCGATTCAGTACTACGGTGGTAAAGGTTATGGCAACAACTATGGGGAAAATGAGAAGCGGTCTTATCCCTATGCCATGTTTGATTTTATTGTTGGCAATCGGGAGAAAGCCCTAGAGTTTCTGCAATCAGAAGATGCCCAAGCTAAAGATAACCAACACACTGAGGGTATTGACTACTATTACGCTTTCACCCTCAAGGGACAAATCCGAAAATACTTCTTCTTTGGGCAATTTCTCGACCCGAGCTACAAACAGCGAATGTTTGACGGTGCCAAAACCTGGACAGAAACAGACCCCAAGGGACGTCCTCACCCCATTTATGGTAAGGGAAAAGGTGGTGATGGTTGGGGACCGGATGTGCGAGGAGGTTGGGTGGATGGACGCAACACGGACAATCTCCGGGCAATGCGAGAGATTTCCGTTTATCTGATGGCGGAGGAAACCGGAAATGAACAGACTAGGCGTCTGTATAAAAAGAAAATTCAGCGCTATGTCTGGGCGCTCTACAACATTGGTATGGGAGAGTGGGATTCAGAGACTTACCATGGCCACACCTTTGCGGCTTACCTAAATCTCTACGACTTTGCGAAGGAGCCGGAGGTGAAACAACTGGCCAAAGCAGCTCTAGATTGGATGTCAGCGGCGGCAGCAGTGAAATATTATCGAGGTGGTTTTGGCGGACCGACCAAGCGGGATTACGGCAAAAGTAATGTAGTCTACGGGGCCAGTGCTGCCCGTCTATTCTGGCTTTATTTTGGAGATGTTACCTTAGTCAATCCTAAGCCAGAACGGGATGTAATTCACGTAATTACTAGCGCCTATCGACCTCCCCAGGCGGTGGTAAAGTTAGCTCGTAAGCAGTTTCAGAAACCTGTGGAAATCCTGGCTAGTAAACCGGTCTACGAAAATTGGAAACCTGGAGGTGAGGATAAACCAGGATATTGGGAAACGACCTTCTTTGGTCATACCTATCAGTTGGGGAGTTTGGCCGGTGAGTTCCCCGCTGGTGATGTCGGACCATTCAAGCTAATGGCATACAATCAAAAGCGGGGTGTGGATTATTTTGTTGCTAATACTGGTGGTGATTGGGTGAAACCAGGAAAACATCAGGGAGACCAAGTTGGGCAATACCGTAACCTAGTTTTGTGGTTAAGACCAGCAAAGGATAGACCATTCTTTTTCCAATTGCCTAAGACGGCTCAAGCAGAAATAGAAGACGGGATTTGGTTCTTTAAACTGGAGAAAACTTGGTTAGCGATTCGCTCGATTAATTTAGATACCTATACTGAGGTGGTTATACCGAACCAGAAATTTGCCAAGCTCTATAGTCAGGAAAAAACTCTGAAGGCAACACCCCTAGGCAATAGCTATGCTGGCTTTGCTCTAGAAGTGGGAGAAGAGGAATCTCATGGTAACTATGAGGATTTCAAACAGGCAGTTAAGAAAAAAAGTCAGTTAGATTTACGTGAAATTGACCTAGGTAAAGTGGAGTGGATTGGTAGCACTGGTGAGAGTATTGAACTGACCTACAATCCTAAAAATGACTTGCCAATTCTGACCCGAAATGGGAAAGAACATGACTGGTCAAAACACCTTGACCTGTACAAACCAGTTAATGGTAATGAACCGATTTCTCTAGGTTGGAAAATAGGTAATCTCCGGGTTGACGCAGGGGATTCGGTGTTTCAAAATTGAGTATTAAGTGTTGAGTGTTGATGGCTGAATATCCACTCAGAGGATGTCTGAAACCAATAGTCACCACTTCAATGGTCATACAAATCATTTTTGATTAACGGTTGATTATATAATTCATTATTCTGGAGTTTAGACTAACTGGATTTGAGTCTAAACTCCAGTTTAAATCGGTCTAATTTGTTCAATTCAATAAGTATTATACATTATACAATTAATACACAGTTATACTACAATAATAGTAAGCTATTAGCTAACTAAAACTCCTAAAACTAATTAGAGGGTATGGGCAGGAAATCGTAACCGCTGGAAGTGTTCTGATTCGGAATAATTTTTACTAGTTGGACTGAACCATTGCGATCGCCTGAACGCAAAAACCGAATTGAACCAGATACTCCAGGTGCTACAAAGTCTGAGGCTGAGAGGGCTTCTTGAACACCAGCACGAGTAGGATTACGTTTCAGGGCTTCTATCAAAGCCTGGGTTCCATCGTAAGCCATGGCTGTGCGCCAGTTAACCTCGGCATTCCAAAGGGCTTTGGATTTACGGACAAAGTCTGACTGAGGGTTGCTATCAATATCCCAAAAAACAGCTACCACCATTTCACCAGCGTTTTCTGAACCTTTCTCTAAAGTTTTGGGAGAATACATTACATCTCCTCCCAACAGACTTAGACGTTTACCATTGACCTTAACAACCTCCAAAGCTTGATCTAGAACTGCTGGGTTAGGAGCTAAAAATAGCACCTGTGCTCCCCGCTCAATCGCTTGTTCTACAAGTGTAGCAGGATTAAAATCTGGATTGGAGATGTCAATCTCATCAACAACTTGTGCTCCTCCTAGAGAAACCGCTGTGACAAATTCAGTTCTGAGAGACTTGCTGTAGTCACTCTTAGAATTATAGAAAACCGCTGCATTCTGCTTTTTCAACTGGGTGAGCATGTAGTTAGCTAAGGCTCTGGCTGAAAACGCATCATTTGGCACTGAGCGAAACACATAGGGGCTAAAGTTTGACAACTTTACGGAAGTACTAACAGCAGAGATAGCTGCTAGTTTACCGGAATTATATACTTCTCCTGCGGCTAAGGTTACACTGCTAGCGGAATGACCAATTACACCTAATATTTCCGGATTGTTGACCAATTCTGACGCAATTTTTTTAGCAGTATCGGGATTTTGATCATCACTGGTAATAGCTACTTTAAGGGGTACGCCATTAATTCCCCCAGTTTTATTTATTTCATCTTGAGCTTGAGCAACGCCACGCAAAATTGCTAATGTGCCATCGGGGTCAGTAGCAATCGGTCCAGCGACAGCAATAGTATAGGATTTCTGATTACCAATACGAGAATTATTGAGATAAATTAGAGTTTCAGGAGCGTTGGGATATTTCCGAATTGCTGCTTCAAAGTTATTCATGGCTTTGTCATAATCACGAGCAGCCATGGCTTTCATACCCTGTTGTTTGGCAGCTTGAAATTGCAGATTTGGAGTGCCTACCTCTTCTGTTTTAACTAGGGACTTTTCTCCAAAGCTAATTCGAGCTTGAATATTACTCTGATCAGGTATTGAAGTTGGAGTAATTTGAGGATTCGTAGCAAAAGGTGATGGGTTGGCTGACTCCGTAGTATTGGGAGTGTTATTAAATAAAAATAACCAGATTAAATAGATAAGGATGCCAATAAAAGTAGTGGCGACACCGATGGGGAGCAATAACCGACGAGGGTTTTGAGAGCCAACTCCCGAAGACTGAGACCCAGCAAACGGTTGCGCCGATGAGGCTGCTGTTGCCGAAAGTTGAGATGGTGGTAATGAAATATCTGTGGGTTGAGGTTGCCCAGACTGTGGTATCGATGGAATCCCTGTTGAGGGGACTGAAGAGTGCTGTTGCGGAACTAGTGTCGGTTGTATTATTGTCGGCTGTTGTACTGATTGCTGTTGTGGTAATGAGACTTGTGGGTATGACTCAAGAGCCTGTAGAACCTCTGTGGCAGACTGATAACGTTCCCTAAAATGGTAGCGCACCATCTTAGAGAGAATCCACTTTAAGTCATCGCTGATCTTTGCCCAAGGTTCCCAAATCACTTCTCCAGTATTAGGGTCTTCTTGAATTTGATTAATCGTTAAGCCAGTTACGGCCTGGATAGCAATCATGCCAAGACCATAAATATCACTGTTGGCACGAGGATTACCTCTACCTTGTTCTGTGGACATATAACCAGGGGTTCCAACGGCGATTGTGCCACTGACTTGATGGTTGGGTCCGCGAATTTGCTTGACTGTGCCGAAGTCAACTAAAACCAGCTTATTGTCCCGATGTCGTCGGATGATATTATCGGGCTTGATATCACGATGGATAACTCGATTTTGGTGGATAAAGCTGAGAGCTCTCAAGACTTCCTGAAGCATTTGACGAACTTGGCTTTCAGACCAGCTTTGACCAGGTTTTATTTCAGTGCTGAGGGTGTTTCCTTCAATAAACTCTTGAACCAGGTAAAACTCTTCATCTTCCTCGAAGTAAGCTAAAAGCATCGGAATTTGGTCATTCTTCCCCAGTCTCTCTAGAGTTTCGGCTTCAGTTCGGAACAAACGTCTGGCATTTTCCAAGGATTTGGGATGATTGGTAGGTGGCTTCAGTTGTTTGATAACGCACTGGGGATTAGTGGGTCGGCGAGTATCTTCGGCAATGTAAGTTTTTCCAAACCCACCTTGGGCTAAGGTATCAATTACTCGATAACGCCCATCAAGTAAATCATTGGGCTTTAGGTCTTTCATAAAAATTTTGAAGCTTCAAAAGGTGTCAATTCTGATATAACTTAATAGAACATATCCAGCTCAAACCAAGAATCAAGGTTTTAGCCAATAGGGAACTTCGGATCACCTACGGATCACAGAATTACATAGGTTTTACACTTCTGGATGGATAAGTCCTGTACTTATTTATCTATCTGCCAATCCTTTATCATTTATGAACAGTAGCAGCGACCCCCTGACGACCTCGCCCTCTCACTACTCAGTACTACGTAGGAGATTGCATGGCAGGATTTAAGTAGAGCAGAGTTACCTGATTCTGGGGGAATCAGTAACAGAGCCAGATAGTTGTTCATTTAAATGATTCACTAGTTGTCTTTTCTATACCACATTTTATAGTTTTTGTCAATACTATTTTCCCTGATAATCACTGATATGTGATATAGCGCTATAGTTTTGCTACTGCTAAGCCATGGAATTTTATTCAGTAGACCTAAAACTGACGAAATAATCAAGGTTTCAGCGGTTGTTTACCTGTTCCGAATCTGCGTTCCCGTAGCATGACAAGCAAGTCAATCGCTTTTGGTAGACAACAAAAAATCCCCCACCGGAAGGTAGGAGATTTAAATTAATTACCTACAATTTAAATACCTAAAAAGCTAGTTTCAGCAACCATTAGCCAAATGCACCAGCTGTCGAGGCAATCAAGAATGCGGCGTAGGTAAGTATATAACCTACCGTGAAGTGGGTTAAACCAACCAGACGAGCTTGAACGATGGACAGCGCAACAGGCTTATCCTTCCAACTAACCAAGTTAGCCAGAGGAGTACGCTCGTGTGCCCAGACCAAGGTTTCGATTAGCTCTTGCCAGTAACCACGCCACGAGATCAGGAACATGAAACCAGTTGCCCAAACTAGATGTGCGAAGAGGAACATCCAAGCCCAGACAGACAGGTTGTTGGTTCCAAACGGGCTGTAACCATTGATCAACGGAGCAGAGTTAGCCCACAGGTAATCCCGGAACCAGCCCATGAGATAAGTAGAGTTCTCATTGAACTGAGCCACGTTACCTTGCCAGACGCACAGATGCTTCCAGTGCCAGTAGAAGGTCAACCAGCCTAAGGTGTTGAGCATCCAGAACATGGCGAGGTAGAAGGCATCCCAAGCAGAGATGTCGCAAGTACCACCACGGCCAGGACCATCACAAGGGAAGGCATAACCGAAGTCCTTCTTGTCGGGCATTAGCTTGGAACCACGGGCATCCAGCGCACCCTTGACTAGAATCAGGGTGGTGGTGTGCAAACCTAGAGCGATCGCATGGTGTACCAAGAAATCGCCAGGACCAATGGTCAGGAACAGGGAGTTAGCTCCGCTGTTGATGGCATCCATCCAGCCAGGTAGGTAAGCTGCACCAGCGCCAGCAGCTAAGCTATCGGGATTGGACAGCAGAGTGTCAAAGCCGTATAGCAGTTTACCGTGAGCCGCTTGGATGAACTGAGCAAATACTGGCTCAACCAGGATTTGCTTCTCGGGGGTGCCGAAAGCAACCACGACGTCGTTGTGAACATAGAGTCCTAAGGTATGGAAACCTAAGAACAGAGTTACCCAGCTCAGGTGAGAAATCAGAGCTTCTTTGTGTTCCAGCATCCGGGCTAACACATTATTCTTATTAGCCTCTGGGTCATAATCCCGCACAAAGAAGATAGCACCATGAGCGAAGGCTCCAACCATCAAGAAACCAGCAATGTACTGATGGTGAGTATACAGTGCTGCCATCGTGGTGTGATCCTTGGCTATGAACGCATAGGACGGCAGCGCATACATATGTTGGGCTACCAAGGAACAGACCACACCCAAACAAGCCAGGGCTAACCCTAACTGGAAGTGGAGAGAGTTGTTGATGGTGTCATATAGACCCTTGTGACCCTCACCTAACATGCCTCCAAAGGGAGTACTTGCCGGGGGATTGTGGGCACTATGAATCTCCTTGATGCTGTGACCAATACCCCAGTTGGTGCGGTACATATGACCGGCAATGATGAAGATCACTGCGATCGCCAAGTGGTGATGGGCGATATCGGTCAACCACAAGGACTCAGTCTGGGGATGGAAGCCACCCAAGAAGGTCAGAATCGCTGTCCCTGCACCGTCAGAGGTACCAAAGATATGTCCAGCGGTATCTGGGTTCTGGGCATAGACTCCCCAATTCCCGGTAAAGAAAGGTCCTAATCCAGCTGCATGGGGTTTGACACTCAGGAAGTTATCCCAACCAACCCGCTGTCCGCGAGATGCGGGGATAGCCACGTGAATCAAGTGACCTGCCCAAGCTAAGGAGCTAACACCAAACAAACCTGCCAAGTGGTGATTCAGCCTAGACTCTGCATTCTTGAACCAGCTCAAGCTGGGGCGGAATTTAGGCTGTAAGTGCAACCAACCTGCAAACAGTAATAGGGATGACAACAATAACAAGAACATGGCACCACCATGCAGTTGGTTATTGGTTGTCATACCAATGGTGTAAAACCAGTGGTAAACACCGGAATAGGCGATATTTACCGGGCTAGAAGCACCAGCTTGGGTGAAGGCATCAATTGCCCCTGAGCCAAATTGGGGATCCCAAATCGCGTGGGCGATGGGCTTAACAGTTTCAGGATCTTTAATCCACTCTTCAAAGTTACCTTGCCAGGCTACGTGGAACAGGGTGCCAGACGTCCACAAGAAAATGATTGCAAGATGGCCGAAGTGAGAAGCAAAAATCTTTTGATATAGATTCTCCTCGGTCATGCCATCATGGCTTTCAAAGTCATGGGCTGTGGCAATCCCGTACCAGATTCGACGTGTTGTCGGATCTTGAGCGAGGTCCTGGCTAAATTTTGGAAATTTTGTTGCCATATGCTTTTAAGGAAATTCTCCTCGCTGACCTATGAGACTTATGCAATCATGCTGCTCATTGTTTTTTCTTAATTAACCCCCTGGAACCGAAGTTCCAGGTTGCTTAGGGTATCGACAGGCGAGACACAGGTTATGGTATCCCACTCAAGGTTTCGCATCGATTCCTGGTAAGCAGTTATCCCACTGACAGGATTCGTGCTATGAAGAATGACCAGGTAACGACGATTCCTCCCAGGAGGTAGTGAGCTACCCCTACAGCCCGACCCTGAGTGATGCTCAGAGCACGAGGCTGAATCGATGGGGCTACTTTCAATTTATTATGAGCCCAAACGATGGATTCGATCAGTTCTTGCCAGTAACCACGACCACTAAATAGGAACATCAGGCTAAAGGCAAAGACGAAGTGACCAGCTAGGAACATTATGCCGTATGCCGACAGAGCTGAGCCGTAAGATGTGATTACATTTGAGGCTTGTGCCCACAAAAAGTCCCGTAACCAGCCATTGATGGTGATTGCACTTTGGGCAAAGTTGCCATTGGTAATGTGAGACACAGTCCCATCTGGGAATACTGTTCCCCAGACATCAGATTGCATCTTCCAGCTGAAGTGGAAAATAACCACAGAGATGCAGTTATACATCCAGAACAAGCCTAGGAAAACATGATCCCAACCGGATACCTGGCAGGTACCGCCACGACCTGGACCATCGCAGGGGAAGCGGAAGCCTAAGTTAGCTTTATCGGGGATCAGACGTGACGAACGGGCAAACAGTACCCCTTTGAGCAGAATTAGTGCAGTGACATGGATGGTGAACGCATGGATATGGTGAACCATAAAGTCCGCAGTACCCAGCTCAATCGGCATCATTGCCACTTTACCGCCTACTTCTACCATGCCTCCGCCAAAGGCATAGCTAACTGTTTCCAAAGCATTGGGAGCAGTTCCTCCCGGCGCTACGTTGTGGATGTTTTGAATCCACTGGGCAAAGATTGGCTGTAGTTGAATCGCCGTATCAGAGAACATATCCTGAGGACGACCCAAAGCCCGCATTGTATCGTTGTGAATGTAAAGACCAAAGGAATGGAAACCTAACCAGATACACACCCAGTTCAGGTGAGAGATAATTGCATCGCGGTGACGGATCACCCGGTCTAGTAGGTTGTTCACATTCTTGGCTGGGTCATAGTCCCGCACCATGAAAATAGCACCATGGGCTGCGCCTCCGACAATACAGAAGGCACCAATCCACATATGGTGGGTGAATAGGCACAGCTGAGTACCATAGTCTGTGGCAAGGTACGGATACGGAGGCATCGCGTACATATGATGAGCCACAATTATGGTCAGGGAGCCTAGCATGGCTAGGTTAATCGCTAGCTGGGCATGCCAAGACGTAGTCAGGATTTCATAAAGACCTTTGTGTCCTTCGCCAGTGAACGGACCCTTATGAGCCTCTAGAATTTCCTTCATGCTATGACCAATACCGTAGGTATTACGGTACATGTGGCCAGCAATGATGAACAGTACTGCTAGAGCTAAGTGATGGTGAGCGGTATCTGACAACCACAATCCACCGGTTACTGGATTCAGACCACCATTGAAGGTGAGGAAGTCAGAGTAGACGCCCCAGTTCAGGGTGAAGAAGGGGGTTATGCCCTGAGCAAAACTGGGATAAAGATCTGCCATAAAGCTCTGATCGAATAAGAACTCATGGGGCAGTGGAATCTCACTAGGAGCCACCCCAGAATCCAAGAGCTTGTTGATGGGCAAAGACACATGGATCTGGTGACCTGCCCAACCCAGGCAGCCGCAGCCCAGCAGCACGGCTAAGTGGTGGTTCATCATCGACTCCACGCTCTGGAACCATGACAGTTTCGGAGCTTTCTTGTGGTAGTGGAACCAGCCAGCAAATAGCATCAGGGCTGCCATTACCAGACCACCAATAGCTGTTGCGTACAGTTGGGTGCTATTGGTGATACCGGAAGCACGCCACAGCTGGAAGAAACCAGAGGTGATTTGGATGCCGTGGAAGCCCCCACCAACATCGCCATTCAAAATGCCTTGACCAACCACAGGCCAAACCACTTGAGCACTGGGCTTAATAGTAGTGGGATCACTCAGCCATGCTTCGTAGTTGGAAAAACGAGCACCATGGAAGTACATGCCGCTCAACCAAACAAAGACAACGGCTAGGTGACCGAAGTGTGCACTAAAAATTTTCCGAGAAACGTCTTCTAAGTCACTGGTATGACTATCGAAATCATGAGCGTTAGCGTGAAGGTTCCAAATCCAAGTGGTGGTTTTGGGACCTCTCGCTAGGGTTCGATCAAAATGACCTGGCTTACCCCACTTCTCAAAAGAAGCTGGTACCGGGTCTTTATCGACCTCGAGTGGCATGAGGAATCTCCTCTCTAGACAAGGAACGACTAATACCCCTAGGGGAGTTTTATTTTTATGGGTAAGAAAGCATTTTTTTAATCACTGCTTTCTAACGGAAGCAAGGACCTGTTCTGAATTTACGTCAAAACGGATACCTCCCTTAGAAGATAATAGGTCTTGCTTCAGGCGCTTTTTGAATTCAGTTAAAAATAGTTAACAATTTTTTGGATAATCGTTAACTATTTTCAATTAGCAGTATCAATAGGTATACCACTGTTTGTGTCTAAGCCGCCATCACAACAAATCAAAACTAACTATAGAAAAAATCAATGATAATTTATTCAAAATGTTACAAAACGTAAAGAAATGCTAAATATTTTAAAAAAAGTGTCCCCAATCTATACAGACGACCCTCAAAGGTTGAACGTCTAGGGATATTGTTAATAGAGAAGCGGAATATTTATAAAAAAGCGGAAGACTTGAAACAGGGGTGCGACCCCTGGGAGATCCCCTAACCAAGAGAACGGGCACCAAGAGGGAAAAAGTTATAACAGACTTGATCATCCTGCCAATAGGTAACCCCAACGCTCATAGACCAACACCATTAGACAAGCAGCAAGACTAGAGGTCAACCTGTAAGTTAAGATTAAAGGCTGGTGATCAAAGGAGATGGCTTGTTGGGTAGGAACAGCCAGATAATCATGGTGAAAAGACTTTTTTTCTTCCTAATCACAACGATTTTAGTTTGGGGTCTGGTGGCCTGTGGAAGCGATCGCATCAAGACATCGAAGCGGTTTGGCATCGATGCCAGCTCCCAAACCAACCAAGTTAATCAGTTATCAGAAGTAGGGCCACCCCTAGCTATTCAAGAACTTAGTGAGAGCCTAGAGGCTTACCAGCCTCAAGTCATCATTGTCAGACCTGGTGATGACATGGTGCTTGAAGATACAACAGTATCAGTGAAATTTCAGGTTCAGGACTTGCCAATTTTCCAAGATCCCGATCTAGGCATAGGTCCTCATCTGAACGTCATCCTGGACAACCAACCTTTCCAAGCCATCTATGACCTAGACCAACCTCTAATCCTAGAGGATTTATCCCCTGGCACCCATACCTTGCGGGCATTTGCCTCTCGCCCCTGGGATGAGAGCTTTAAAAATGAAGGTGCCTATGCCCAGACCACATTTCATATCTTTACTAAAACTGACGAGAACAACCCAGATCCAGCCCTGCCACTGCTAACTTACAGCGTTCCAAAAGGGGAGTACGGAGCAGAGCCGATTTTGCTGGACTTCTATTTGACGAATACCCCCTTGAGTAATACCCCTCCCCAGCTAGTGGCTCAAGACAATCTCGATGATGATAGTGTTGATTGGCATATTCGGGTTACTGTGAACGGTAAAAGTTTCCTACTCGACCGTTGGGAATCGATTTATCTGACAGGGTTTAAAGAGGGCAAAAACTGGGTAGAGTTAGAGTTTCTCGATGAACAGGGCAACCCAGTCAAGAATGTTTTCAACAACAAAGTACAGGTGATTAACTACCAGCCTAATGGTGAAGACACCCTTTCCCAGCTAGTACTAGGTCAACTCTCAGCTGAGGAAGCTGGTGGTATTGTAGACCCGAACTATCAGCCACCGCCAACTCCAATACCTGTACCAGAAGAGACAGCAGCTCCAAGTCCATCACTGACTAATTCAAAAGAAACTACAGAGGAATACACTACATCACCAGGGGAATTAGCCCCTACTGAAACAGAGCAAATACCAGAACTAGAGGAATCTGTAACACCCAGTGAACTGCCAATAATTCTGGAGGAAGCAACCCCTGAGGTTGAGCCCAACCTACCTGAGCTGGAAACAACTTTGGAAGCAGAAGAGCTGGTTCCTGCCAGTGAAACCCCAGCACAAGTTGAGGAAGCAACTACTGGGACTGAATCAGTAAATCCTCTACCTGAACCGTCAGAAAAGCCAAAATTAAACATCTGGAGTCGCTTTGGCAGTTTCTTCGGAGGTTCCGCTGTCACCCCTAGCCCCTCACCTGAACCGCTAGAGGAACTGGACATTACATCAGAGGAAGCTGTGGTAGCACCAAGTGAATCTGAGTCCACTACTGTTGTTGATGAGATATCGGAACAAACCGCAGTAGAGACCGACGAGTCTGAGTCCACTACTGTGGTTGAAGATAGTTCTGAACAACCGGCGGTAACACCAAGTGAATCTGAGTCCACTACTGTTGTTGATGAGATATTGGAACAACCGGCGGTAGCACCAAGTGAATCTGAGTCCACTACTGTTGTTGATGAGATATTGGAAGAATCGGCAGTAGAGACCGGGGAGTTTGAGTCCACTACTGTGGTCGAAGATAGTTCTGAATAACCAATAGTGGCAACATTTGAGTGCGATCGCACTATCACAATAGACAGTTAGCCCATTGCTAGCTCAACTGTTTGAGCATCGGTCAGCAATCCCTAACCCAGTGGGGATTGCTGACCGATGCTCAATGTGCAGCTGGCGCTGGCTCCCCTGTTCCCTTCCTGCATCAATTTCAGTACTGAAATCGATTGTTATCACTTCCTTTATTAAGTTTTTTTGTACTGGTGCAAGCTCTCAGTTGTTATCACTTGCTTTATTAAGTTTTTTTGTATTTGTGCAAGCTCTAAGTATAACTCCCCAAACTTTTGCCGATAAGGAGCCAACAACGATTCCCTATCTGCTAGTTTATTTATTCGGTATTAGCTATAAACTCTATCTATAAACTCTATCTAAGAGTAGTTTCGGTTTAATAGTTTCCCTGGGTAATCTAGGATTAGGCGATAATTACCGATTCAGCCTTTATCCTTCATCTTTACTAAAAGTTTGTACTAATCAAAAATACTGGAGTATATAAATCAGGTGAAACCCTATTTACCAATCCAACTATTAACAACATTATTTGTAATCACAACCAGCACCATGACTCCTGCTGTTTCTAACGCTCAAATCGATTTACCCTGTTTCATGCGGGATGCCAATGGCAATCTGATTGACCTTGGCAAACTTTGTGGCATATCAAAACAAAACAGTTCAGGCGTGATTACAATCCCGATCAAACGCCGAGTCTATAACACTCCTGTAATTGATGTGACTTTTAATGGTAAACGAACCTTTGAAATGGTGGTTGATACAGGAGCATCCGTCGTGACAATTACCCCAAAAATGGCAAAAGCTTTGGCATTGAAGCCAGAAGGAACTGCCACGATGGATACAGCTAATGGTACAGTCGATGTACCCCTGGGTCGCTTGGGCTCCGCTGCCGCAGGAGGTATTGTGGCTAACAACCTACTGGTTGCTGTTAGTCCATCCCTGTCAATTGGACTGCTAGGACACAATTTCTATCAAGATTATGATCTGACGATTAAGCAAGATGTCATTGAGTTGCACCTTCGTTAATTCGTAAGGTTAAACACACGCTTTTGACAGAGGTTTCGGGAACTCGCCAACAAGAAAGCGATCGCTTAATCAAATCAATCATTTGGGATTCCGTCAGGGTAGAGGCTGCTTCATCCCACATCACCCTGATCACGCGACCTCTACGCACTAGGAACTCGAAGACAATTTCACCAGCTACCCCTAGGGGTAGGTTCAACCGTTGCAGATGTTGGGTTAAACAAGTTGTCCCTATTTCATCTAATCCCTTAACTCTGACCAACTGTAACCTGTGATGGCTGATTGCCGCTGAGCTTAATATCTCTGACTTCACCTTTTGAATCAATCTAGGACAGACCAAGGTCAATTCAAAGTTATCTGGTGATTGATTGGCTAAATAGTCCTCAGTGATAATTTTTGATGTCTGATGGCTATAACAGGGATTATCATTATGATTTTTTTTATTCTGAAGTGTCTTAGAAGTAATATAATCCTGAGGGATAATTTCTGATGCCTGATGGCCATAACAGGGATTATCATTATCATTAATTGGCTTAGATTCTTGGTACCTGTTTTGCCTATACTCTGACTGTTGAATCCAAGCTTTGGTTTTAACCCCCAATTTCCTATATTCACTTATTGGTAGGGCAGACCTTGGCATAGGAGAAGACCAGGCGTTGGGAGAAGACAAGGGAGAGAGGGAAAACAGTAAAGATCGGTTGATCTTAGAGTGCTTCCGTGTCGCCTTTGTCCCCTGGTCATCAGGCAATAATTTGGAATTGATGTCAATTCCTGCTTGTCTCCTGCTCTCCTTATCCCCTGCTCTCAACCCTGAACGCCACTTCTGTAGCCTGAGTTTATCTTCAATTGCACTAGCAAAAGTACTTTTGATCATGCCTTCCCAGTTAACTCCTTCTGGGATTGTTACTGGTACTTGCATGGAGATGAGGTGGCTTTCTCCTGCAACCGCTACCTGATCACTGACAGCCACAAAAGCGGTGTACTGGCACAATAGTTGATAACTCAACGCTGTTTCCGTAACTGCCTCTACCCCAGCTTTAGTTTCACAGCTCAACATTTGCTGCATCAGGTGTTTAATCCTTGCTCTACCCCACAGCTGGGCAATGGCTGGATTGTTGGCTTGATCAAAATTGAGGTTAAATCTTGTCTCGTAGTAACTACCATCCGCCCTAGTACCGGTAATCCTGAGAGTACCAGTAGGGGTTGTTGGCGTAGCGTAGCCTTTTGGCCAAGGTTGGTTTGGGGTTAAGGTTGAAAGTTGTTTGGTTGAAAGTTGTTGGCCTGTAGCCTTCGAGTCCGATAGGTTATTCTCCAAACCTTTAACCTTTAACTTACTAACCTGCAACTGTTCTGCCTGGAACTCTTGAATCGGAGAAATGCGTCCACAGATAACCAAAGGCTGCTGGGTAAATAGATCCGGAGTGGGATTGGGATAAATTATCGCTTCCCCTGCGCCTTCCCAAGTAACGTGAATATTGGTTAGCACTGGGTTATTAATTTGACGGAAAAACTGTTCCGCTACTGCTTCAGTTGGTTCATCTTGACGCACGATTCTAGCTATTCCCCGTCCAATTTCAGCTAAGCGATTGAGCAGAAAGCGGTTCGGAGAACTGCCGACACCAAAGCTATAGATGCGATTTCCAGGTTTAAGCTGTTGCTGTACTTCTGCTAGTACCTGATTCTCATTGCTAATGTAGCCATCACTTAGCAGTACAATACTCCGTAGTCGTCCCTCTGGTGCAGCCGGTAACTTGAGCAAGTTACGAATACCTTTGAGTAAATAAGTACCACCGTTGGCTTTTAATTGATTGATGTAGTTAATCGCCTTTCTACAGTTTTGGGGGGTATTCGATAAGGGTTTGGTGGATAGCTGAGTAGCAGTATCTGAAACATCAATAATGGTAAAGGTATCCTTGGGATTGAGTCCATTAATAAACCGACGCATCAATTCCTGAGACTTTAGCAGAGGATCCCCCATTTGAGAACCAGAAGTATCGATCACGAAGACCACATCCTTTGGCACAATCTCATCGGTGCTATAGTCCAACGCGGGGATAAGATACACAGCAAAATGATTGCCCCTTTGATCTGCGTGGGTAAGTACTGTTGTATGAGTATGCTCCTTGGCAATCCCATAGCGTAGAATCAGGTCTTTGTTGGGAATCGTATCTTCCTGACTCAGTTTGAGCTGCAGGATTTGCCCCTGTTGTTCAATGTTAATCTGATGGGAGGTAGAATAAACCTCTGTAATTGCTACTCCAGCGTCAATCTCGACGGTTACTCCAATGTCATGACCTGAGCGAATGTCTGGCGGAATCAAGGGTGGAGTGATCCGGGAAGCATCGGGAACGAAGTCAGTATCCCCACTCTCATCAATGGGAGTACCAGGGATGAAACGGGGGCCAACTACCATTGGGAAGACAAATTCATAATTACCCCCCTGGAACTGTAGCTGATCGGTATAGCGAAGGGTTACCTCAATTTGCTCCCCTGGTTTAATGTGAGCTAGAGATTGAGTAAAAATATTATCCCGTTCTTGCTCTAAGAGTCCCGCAGTCCGCCCCTGACTGCAAGCTTCCTCGTAGATAGTTTGAGCGTCTTCCCGTTTTTTGATATTGCCCTCAATTATGCGATCGCTTAATTTAATCTCCATCTCATCCACCGCCGCTTGATCCGGTAGTGGAAATATATAGACCGCTTCTAAGGGTTCGCTGAAAGGATTATCAAAGGTCTGTGTCACCTCTACCCGTGACAGGTGACCGGTAATTTTGGCGTAAACGTCTGTATGTTTGAGAGGAAATACCGAATGTTGCTCCTCTTCGTTAACGTATAGTCCCCCTAGCAACTGCTTGGAGCATAATAGTGCATGAGTGGGCATGGGCATTTACCTTAAGATTGAGCAAATGGGTGAGCTTCGCTACTGTCCCTATCAGTAGCAAGGTCTTGGGTAGACGCACCATGCTAGCCACAAATGTAATGATAAATCCTTACCAAGAGTGAACTTGGCTCAATCTGCTTTTTAGTTAGCCATCATAATCGCTGTCAATCTCAATATCGAGAGTTTCTTGATCCACCCTTACATACAAAATGTTTGGACGACAGCACACTTGACAATCTTCGATATAGGATTGCTGTTCACCAGCGCTTAGATCTACAAAGGTCAAAATGGTTTCACCACAATAGGCACAGGAATATTGAGCAGTATCTTGCATTCACTCACAATTTTCTTTGAGTGTAGCAATAATTGTATTGGGTCAGGGCTGACAGAGATCACAACTGACCTATGAAATCGGTAACTGATAAATTTACAGACTGACGGTCTGTTGTGGAGTGCTTTGTTTTTGACTGGTTTGTTGTTCAGGTTTGATGGTTGACGATTGAGGGTTGACGGTTGATGGTCAACCATGAACAAAAATTCAATTTACAGCAGCTGATGACTAAACCATCTCTATCGTTACCACCAGGATGTATTTTCCGCCCTGCCTGTGCCAAGGATACCTGGGCAATTCTTAAATTAATTCTGATTGCTAAACTAGAGCCTACCCAGTTACGTTGGACCCAGTTTCGGGTGATTGAATTTGAGGGGCGTGTGGTGGCTTGTGGACAATTGCGCAAGTTTCCCGATGCCCAAGAATTGGGGAGTTTGGTTGTGGCACCTAAGTGGCGCAATCAGGGCTTGGGGAGTTATCTAATGGAAAATCTCATCAAAGAGGCAACTCAGCCTCTTTATCTCGAATGTATGGGTTGGCTGACGCCATTTTACAACCGTTTCGGTTTTGTGTCAGTATCCTGGCAAGACTTACCAAAATCCCTTAAATTTAAGTTTGGCTTGTCCAAACTAGCCACTACAGTATTCCGTATTCCTCTATCCATCATGATCTACCAACCAAAGGATGAAGGATGAAGGCACCTTAAGTAGCTTGGCCAAAAGTTAAGGTTGTTGGCCTAGCGTGGCCAATGGTGGTTTCCTAGGCAAACCTGTCTCTAGTCGTCGCTATTTAATTGAACATACTCATGAACAGGTATCCGATGTACTCAATCCCATTGCCCACGTGGAGGTGATGCAAAATATTCCCTCTCAGGAAAAGCACGCTATTGTTCCCTACCTCTCACATTTTTTATGTCATCAATGAGCTGAGTCCTGAATTCTGAATTCCTGAATTTCGCTATTAATTGGTTTTTAATTTTGCCTTCAACCTTTAACATTGGCCTTAAGGCCGTAGGCCACGCTACGCGAACAACTTTCAACCTTTAACCTTTAACCTTTAACCTTTAACCTTTAACCTTTAACCTTTAACCTTTAACCTTTAACCTTTAACCTTTAACCTTTAACTTTCAACCTTCTGCATTTGGTGATGAATCACTAGATTTGATATCTAACCAAGCTCGGATTTCTTCAGCTAACCAATTTAATTCAGCTTCTGGTAATTGTTCGCCAAAGATGTAGGTTTGGGATTTTTGACCAAAGGGTGATGGTCTTTCTACCTGAGTAGTGATCGCAATCCCCCGATGGTATCTACCTTGTGCATCCCGATAGGCAGTAATATAAACTTCTTTAATTTGTGAGTTTTCTCCTCGATCCCATTTTTTGCGGCTCAAGGATGCCTTAGTAATTTCAAATTTTTTGTTATCAAAACAAATACGAACTGCCTCAGAAAAGTCTTTTTCTGAGTTTAATGATGTTATCCACATCACTAAAAAAATAGGGATAGCTAAAGGCAGTAATGATACTGGAATTGCTAATAAAATTACTAATATTTGAAGAATAAGGTGCTTAAATAAATCCAGTAAAATTGCGACAACTACTCCCAAACCAAGACCAACTAATAACCGGCGTTGCCTAGACTTTTCTAAGGTCTTGAAGCGCTGTAGTGAGTAAGAAAATACGCCCTTTACCACCCCTCTAGCTCGTTTTAGGGCATGTTTGAGGGGTTTCATCACTATCATTTCCCAGTGGGAGGGGATATCAATGATCAGTTGTTCTGCTGATTTATGGATACGGACAACAGTGTCTGGCAGACCAGTTGGGGGAGTGTTGTTTGATGGAACCACTGGGTTAGTGTATAGCGCTTCAGTAGCTTGTTTAGCATCACTAAAGCGGCGCTCCACAGCTGGTTCTGTAATTTTCTCTAGCCAGGTCACCAAGCCAGGCTCAACAGTAGAACCGAGTAGTTGACGAAATTGAATCCGCAAATTTTCCTGAGGTAACTCAGCAGGTGCCACTCCAGTGAGCAGTTCAATCAAGGTCACCCCTAAGGCATACAAATCAGAAGCAGGCACAGCTTGACCCCCGAACTGTTCCATGGGAGTATAACCATAGGTTCCCACCACTGTAAATGTGGCACCCGCAGTATTTGGTTTAGCCTGCACTGCTCCAAAATCGATTAAATATACCTGCTCGTCCTCACCCCAAATTAGATTGCTTGGCTTGATATCTCGGTGTAAGACTGGGGGGTTGAGCTGATGTAAGTACTGAAGAATTTCTAAAATATCAGCTGCGATAGTATTTACCTGCTGCTGAGAGAATCTAAACCCTTGGGACTGTTGCTGTTTCAGGGATAGACCAGGAATATACTCCTGAACCAGTCCAAACCACAGGATACTTTCATCGAGGGAAAAATAATCCCGATACTTGGGAATCCGAGGATGATCCAGTTGTTTGAGAACTTGGGCTTCCCGCTCAAATAGTTTCAAATCGTCCCATTGTACGGGACCACCTAAAGCCAAAAGCTTGACTACGACTTGCGTGTCAGATTCGGAATCCTGTGCTAGCCAAGTCTGGCGCACTGGATTATCATTCAGCTGCTGCTGGAGGTAATAGCGATTTTGGAGGACTTTCCCAGATTCTAGCATAGTTTAGTAGGCGTTGAAGCCAGTTCTTTTACTATAGCTTTTGGTGAATACAACTTACTATAAAGAAAAACCCTTGTGAATAAGAGCAATCAACCATGTCCTGTAGCAGTTACAGAAGTATCGGGGTTGTTGCTAATAGATTGTTTATCAAAAAATTATGATTCCCCTAAATCCCTCTGCCTGAGTAACCCCCTTGCGTCTTCTTTAAAAATGCAGAGCTGTTTCAAAGGGTGCTAGGGAGGATATAAAAGACAGGAAGATATCAGTTGTTAAAAATTGCTTTATACACAGTCTATATTAACTATAATAGTAAGTAGGTCATAGGTAACTTTATTATAAATCATAATTACAACAATAAATTTACCATTATTATTCATAAAAAATATTGCTTATAGTTTTTTATTGTCATTACAATAAAAAATAAAAAAATTGATTAAAATTTGCTATTGTCTTGAGAAGGCACAACAAAATTAATTGGCTTTAATAAAGCAAGTTTAGACTCTGGATAGTGTATTTATATAAACAAACCGTTTTGGGGATAAGTATGAAATTATAATGACAGGAACAGAAATCCATCAATCACCCTCACGGTTATTCAGTTTTTAAGGCGCGAAACCTTGCGACTTGTCGCTAAGTGTGATAATTTCCTTGAGTGCTTATCGATACTGATTTAAAGCGAGCAAATCCCACACCATTTACCCCAAAATAACCTCTGGGGAGTGTTGTAATTTGTTTTTACCTGGTAGTCGATGNAGGTGATGCGCGAGTGTTGGTTATGGAGTTCAAGGCTGTCCTAAAAGAGCCTCAAAAGTTAGCAATAAATGAAGCTATTAGAACAGCTCGCTTCGTCCGGAACAAAGTACTTCGGTACTGGATGGACAATCGCGGGACAGGGAAGAAAGAACTCTATCGCTACAACACTCAGTTAAGGGATGAATTTAAGTTTGTTAAAGACCTCAACAGCCATGCTTGTCAAGCCTAATCGCGAGAACGTAGAGCGTGCCATTAAACGTTTCTTTGACAACTGCAAGAAAAAGGTTCCCGGGAAGAAAGGGTAACCACCCTAACCGAAATCTTACGAGTTCTACCCCACAGTGCTTTATCCTGTAAGTCTCACGGTCAATTGGAGAAGCCAAGAGCTGCTAAAGTGAAATCCCTAGATCAGATGGCTCCAAATCGGAGATACGGTTGATTCACACTGCTGGTCTGATCAAATCAATTCTCGATAATGCCGACTACCCGAGCCGGTCCAGCAGAGCCATTTTTGATCTTAAGGGGGAAGGCTGCAACTTTGAAGCCATGAGATGGTAGTTGATCAAGATTCGTCAGCCGTTCCAGTTGGCAGTATTCTTTATCAATCCCAACAAAATGAGCCGCCCAGAAAATATCGTTCCGCCCACTAGCTTTGGCTTGCTTAGCTTGAACTGGTAGAGGTACATCCCAACCCCAAGAGTCAATCCCCATGACTTTGATTCCCTGATCAATCAGCCAGTGTGTGGCCTCAGCACTGACACCAGATCCATGGGTAAAATAATCCGGTGTTCCTAAGCGCCGATCGTTACCAGTGTGGATTAGCACGATATCGAACGGCTTGAGTGTATAGTTAATCTTGTCGAGAGCTAATTTGACATCCTCGACAGTAATCGCCTCACCATGGTTTTTGTGGCGCATATCCAAAACTACGCCATCACGGTAACACCAGTCCAAAGGGATCTGGTCAATGGTCTTGGCAGGCTTCCCCCCGCAAGTTGGTGCGTAGTGCCACGGCGCATCCATATGAGTTGTGCCATGGGTGGAAAGCTTAATCACGTCATTGGCCCAACCAAGTCCTCCCCGCAGGTATTTCGGTGTAATCCTGAACAGCATCCAGATGGCTAATCGTCCAAATTTATGATTGTGGTAAGTTACCGAATTACGTGCCCACCAGGGAGTCCAGTCCTTGTCATTTTGCAAGGTATCACTGAGATCAATTATGGGCATAAGACTTTCCCAAAATTAGTCAAAATACTGCTATAGCCTAACAATCATACCAATACTTACGTGACTCCTGAAGCTGAAAGCCCCGTGTTTTTAAACCGGGTCAGAAGTTACCGCAAAAATAAGGCAGCCTTTATGGTTGGTCGGCTATGGGTAAAAGGGTTAAAACTTTATGATTAAGGCTGCCTTATTTTAAGGTTTCGTCTCCGGGATGAAAGCTCGTAGCGACTTTAGTCGCCGTGAGAAAAATATCGATAAATACTTGACACTTTTATGTAATTTTAATAGTATAAATATATATCAAAATAGCTCGAAAATTGGTGATTATTATAGAGTTCAAAGCCAAAGGCAAAGAATACCAATATTCAGCTATAGACGAAGCTATCCGGACAGTTAAATTCATCCGTAATAGCTGCATCCGTCTGTGGTTGGACAACAAAGGGACAGGGAAGAGTGACCTTAGCCGGTACTCCAAAATACTGGCAAAAGAATTCTCTTTTGCCAATGAACTGAACTCTACTGCCCGTCAAGCTGCATCTGAAAGGGCATGGTCATCAATTGTTCGCTTCTACGATAGCTGCAAGAAAAAAGTTCCAGGCAAGAAGGGGTTTCCTAAATTCCAAAAACGCGCTCGGTCTGTCGAATATAAAAAGTCAGGATGGAAATTATCCCCTGATAAGAAGTCGATAACGTTCACCGACAAGAAAGGGATTGACCTTCGGTCACGCTACGCGAACGGAAAACTTAAACTCAAGGGCAGCTGGGACTTGTGGCGCTTCGACAAGAAGCAAATCAAGCGGGTTCGGATAGTCCAGCGAGCTGATGGGTACTATGTTCAATTTTGCATTGCAGTTAACGTAAAAGAAGAACTACCCCATACTGGCGAAATAATAGGACTAGACGTAGGACTTAAAGAATTCTATACAGATTCTAACGGTCGATCTGAACCTAATCCCCGATTCTATAGAAAAGGGGAAAAGAGATTAAAGTTTTATCAACGTCGGGTTTCCCGGAAAAAGAAAGGCTCTTCCAACCGAAAGGAAGCAGTTAACAGATTAGGCAGGCAACATCTTAAAATAAGTAGGCAACGTGAGGAACATGCAAAGAGACTTGCACGTTGCGTAATCCAATCTAACGATTTGGTCGCCTACGTTCGCGAAGCGTGCCGTAAGGCAAGATTTAAGAGTTAAAAACCTGGTCAAAAACCATTGTCTAGCCAAATCTATTAATGATGCAGGTTGGTATCAGTTCAGGAAATGGTTAGAGCAATTTGGGGTTAAGTTTGGTCGGATAACTGTTGCAGTAAATCCTGCCTACACCAGCCAGCATTGCTCTGAATGTGGTGAAGTCGTCAAGAAATCTCTATCAACTCGAACTCATACCTGTAAGTGTGGATGCGAGCTTGATAGAGATCATAATGCCGCCATTAATATCCGAAATAGAGCTGTAAGTACGACGGGGCACGTCGGAACTTGGATTATTAATCCGAACGCTTCAGGAGATTTGGCCTCTACTGTTCTTGGTTCCGGCCAGGTTCAGCAAGTCGGATCGTTGAGTGAAGAATCCCCGCGTCTTTAGACCGGGGAGTGTCAAGGGATAGATTAACGAAATCTTCAAAAATGTGATAGCAAAGGAAACAGCGGATCTGGGAAGAGCGAATCTGGGAACAAAAATGCTCAAAATCCCTACAGGGATCCCTATAGGACTTACGCGAAGGTCCTGAATGTGGGATCCTCAAGAAGGACATCGAATTTTTCTGCCATGGTGCCAGTGGCCAGATTGTCTAGCTTAACAACACTCCTAAAGCCACTGAATTGGTGGGATTCACCATTCCACTAGAGAGTCAATTAAGGTAGTTGCATATTACTGGAGGAACTAATCAAAAGAGATTTCTACTGTGTAAGTAGAGACAGTTGGAAATCCGCAGATAATGTTTGACTTAACCTTTACTCGTAATTTAAGCGCTACACTAATTGTTGTGACTCTACTTAGCTTCAGTTTATCTACCGTGCGTCATCATCCCCAAACCATGACGAAACAAAAACAATTCACTCCAATTGGAAACGCGATGAGAATGGGTTTAGTCATCAAGGGTCAACAACTTCGCTACCGTTAATCGGGTGTATCATTAAATGATTAATTTTAAGGTCTTTGAACAAGCACGCCAAAAACATGCCCGCTCTGAAGCTATGCCATTTATGGCTGAGCTGAGACAACAGATGCGTTCCCATCAGCCTTATCAAGGATTAAGACTATTGCATCATATCCCCTTGACCATAGAAACTGTCTTTAAAGTTGAACCGTTACTGTTGGCTGGTGCAGAGCTTACGGTGTCTTGCCCTAATTTTATCGACCCTAACCCAGAAGCGGTGGAAATTTTACTCAGTGCTAATGTTGAGGTTAATCTGGAAGGGAATTTTGACGATAACTATGATATTTGTTTAGATCTTTATGGAGAGTTACCCACACTAATCACCCCTAGCCAGGGAGTGGTAGAGCTAACTAAACTTGATAACGATATCTATCAATCCTTAGATATTTCCTATCCCTTGATTTCTGTGGATGACAGTTCCCTAAAAAATATCGAAACGTTCTATGGCACGAGTCAAGCATTTGTCAAAGCATTCCACCAGTTAACTAACGAATTATTAGTGGATAAAAAATTGATAATTTTTGGTTGTGGAAAAGTTGGGAAAGGACTCGTTAATGAATTATTAGGCTTAACCAATAATCTGGTGGTTGTCGAGAAAAATTCTAAGATTTTGGAACAGCTGAAAGCTAGAGGAATCAAAGGGTTACAGGCTGATGACCTTGATGGCATTAGGGCAGCACTAAAGGAGGCTTTTTGTGTTGTGACCTGTACGGGAGTTAATGGAGTAATTTCTAAGGAGTATGACTTAGACAAGAAAGATTTTAGTGGTAAGTATCTTGCCAACATTGGCGCAGAAGATGAATTTGGTGATAACTTCTCAGAGGCAGACGTGCTTTTCAAAAAAGCTCCGATCAATTTTTCCTTAGCGGAACCTACTCCAGTTGAGACTCTTGACCCAGTATTCTATGCCCATAATATAGCCATTGACTTAATTTTATCGAAGGAATTGGAACCCGGTTACCATTCATTTCCTAGTCATCTTGCTCAGGAAATAGTAGAGAAATGGGGAAACTATCATGATCAAGATATAGCCTTTTTAAGGGAGTAGGGAGTAGGGAGTAGGGAGTAGGGAGTAGGGAGTAGGGAGTAGGGAACAGGGAGCAGGGAGTAGGGAGTAGGGAGTAGGGAGTAGGGAACGTAAGCATTCAGCTGACGGCACCTCAAGTAGCGTGAGCTAAAAGCTCACGGCTGACGGCACCTCAAGCAGCGTGCGCGTAGCGCATATGCTTACCTATAGTCTTTTAATAATTAATCCTGCCATCACCAGTTGCGATAATGTTCATAGTCCCAACATTCTCCCTGTTCCCAACTTCTTCCCGTTGCTTCACAGTTGTAGGAGTCATTAATCCAAGGAATACTGGTTGGGTGGGCGTCAAAAATTTTATTTTTAACAATAAAGTCATCATTTTGATTAAGTTTTGTTGTCTGACTTATATCTTTGATAAATAAGGATGATGGTAATAATCCAAATAGGGAAGATTTAATAGTAAAAAAAGAAAGACTCAATACTAAGCTTGAAGTAAGGTGAATGACTAAGATTTTTTTTGGTTTATTTTTAGTTTTAAAAATCCGGTCACCTGGTAGTTGATAAATAGATTTATAAACCATAAATAATAGTTTAGGTTTTTTTGATTTGAAATCAGCGTAGCACTTATCTGTTTACCAACAGGTTTATTTTAATGTTTAATTTCTGTATGTTTATGTATAACTTTTGTTTACGGTTGACCCTTGAAAGTAATCACCATAAGCATTTCAGTGATTCCACGTATAGATTATGGCAAGATGGCAAAATTGTGAAATGGAGGGATGATAAGATTATATTTAGTGGGTAATTACAATAGTATTTTTAGGATTCGGTGAATTAGATGATGATTTATGCACTCTCGAAAAAGACGGGTGGACGATTACGAATGACCCATTAATATTAGTGTTAGGGCAAACCCTATTGAAAGCTGATTTAGGAGCAGAAAAGTTTTTTGGTGCTGAGAAAGAAGGACGTAAAATTGCTGTGGAACTTAAAGGCTTCGAGTCTTCTTCAGTTATTAATGAACTGGAAAAAACCATGGGACAGCTTCAGCTTTACCAATGGGCTTTGGACTGATGCAATAGTTTCAGTTAGTACAAGCTAGATCCACCTACCAACACCGTTTCTCTAGCCTGAGCCATCACCCATTGCATCAACTGCTGCCACTCCGGTGACTTCCCTAACCCATCAGCATCAAACTCCCCGCCCCAATTCCTGGAAAACTCGGCAAAATTCTCTGCCCAATGTACTACTGTCTCCATGGGTAAATAAGGACTATAGGGCCAAGCCTGTTGTAAATACTTGATCATTTCCCTGGGATGTCCTGTAGTATATAAATACCAAGCAATCCAGACTAGGGTTCCATAGCGCACCTGATTTTCTAATAGACGGATTCCTGGTGGTAATTCAGCCTTTTGAAAGAAGTTGTCAATGGCTGCGGACAGGGAGCGAGCTTGAGGAAGTCCTTTGTGCATGGCACTTTGGTGATGTTGCCGATAGCCTACTGTTACCTGACGTAACCAAGCGGCAGGACAACCCTTGAGGGCTAACCGTAGCACGATTTCTGTATCTTCAGCGGGTGGAAACCTGGGGTCAAACCCGCCAACGGACTCTAGCCAATGGCGACGGAACATCATCGCACTAGGCAGGACTGGCTTCCACAGTAGCCAACTTTCTAAGTTTAATTCTGGTACTTTCTCCCATGGACGCACTGTCATCAGTGGCTTACCCTGGGCATCCACGCGATACCAACCACTATGGACAATTCCCAGGTGGGGTTGTGCTTCAAATACTGCTAACTGGGCAGCTAACTTACCTGGCAGAAAAAAGTCATCGGCATCAAGGAATGCGACAAATTCACCGTTGGCTAGTTTAATGCCATGGTTGCGGGCAAGGGAGACTCCTTGGTTTTCTTGATAAATGTAACGAATGCGTCCGCGATAGGCTTGCAACACTGATCGAGTCTGGTCTGTTGAACCATCATCAATTACCACTACCTCATAGGAACAGGCTTGTTGATTCAGCACACTTTCCACTGCTTCGCTAATATAGCGATCGCAATTATAAGTGGGAATTATTACACTGACTTGTGGTATCATTTACGACTCTCCCATCACCCGATTGAGCACTGCTATAGCCTTATATAGCAAAGGGAACAGGGAACAGGGAACAGGGAACAGCGAACGGGGAACAGGGAACAGGGAACTTCGGGACAAAAATTATCATAATTCCTACACTGATCCCTATAGTTATTAGCTTTTTTTATGTAACCAATATGAAGATTTAATGATCACAATGTAAAAAGTTTGCAAAAGAAGTTGGTTTTTCAAAAAAACTAGAGCGAAATAGTCGTTAAAATGTGAAAATTAACTTTTTTTGTTTATTGCTATATACTAATATAGGTAATCTCCAAGTTTAGGGAATGAGTAATAGTCATTACCTTACAGTCATTGAATTACAACTAACAAATTCCCAATAACCAGTTAGCAATTTTGTGTCCTTTGTTACGGTTATCTGATCTCGTGTTAACTAAAGGTTAATTATCAAAACTCTAACGGTTGAAAACTGCGATGCTGGCTGAACGCGGGGGATAGTTAAACTATTCATCTGCTCAAGCTAGTTCTAACCCCATAGCTGCCTAATGATCAAGGTTGAATCAACTTACCAACAAGTCAAGGCTTATTTAGCCAAGAAGCAATGGGGTCAAGCCGTTGCTTCGTGTCGGCAAGCTCTGAAACGGCAGCCTGATTCTGGGGAATTTAATTTCTTACTAGGCTTTGCCCTAGCTGCTCAGGGAAAGCAGAGGCAGGCAATTTCTGCCTATAGTAAGGCGGTGCAACTCCAACCGGAACGAGCTCAAACTCATGCCTGCTTAGGTGAGTTATATAGTAAACTCAAGGATCTCTCAAGAGCAGAATGGCATTATCAACAGGCTGTTTGGCTACAGCCAGGTCAGGCTGAGTACCATTACAATCTAGGAATCACGAGGCACAAGCTCTGGGAGTGGGATGCTGCAAAAGAAAGCTATCAGCACGCGATCGCTCTTAACCCCAAGTATGCTAAAGCCCACTATCACCTAGGAGTGTTGTATGGTCAACGGGGTCAGTTAGAGGAAGCCAGCAACAGTTATCGCCAAGCCATTACCAATCAGCCAGATTACCTCAGCGCTTATAATAATTTGGGCTGTGTTCTGTTCGAGCTAAAACAATTCGAGGCAGCAAAGGCGGTCTATCAACAAGGTATCGACCAACAAGGTATCGACCATAATCCTAAGTGGGGCACTCTGTATAATAACCTGGGTAAGGTGCTGCAAGCACAAGGTCAGGCAGGTCAGGCTCTGGTGGCATACAGTAGTGCGATTGAGTTAAACCCAGAGCTAAAATCAGCTTACTTAAATCTGGGTCGGTTATGGCAAAAGAAGGGGAATTATCCGATAGCAGTGCAGTATTTTGAAAGGCTGCTTAGGCTGGATCCAGAACAGATATTGACTTACAGTGAGTGCGCCAGCGCCTTGATGGCTCAGGGGAAACTAGCCCTAGCCTTTGACTATTTACGAAAAGCGATCGCATTGCAGCCAGCGTTTGTGGAGGCTTATTGCCAACGTGCTCAAGGTTTACCAGGCCAGGACATACTTGAGCGATCGCAAATTTATTGTTCTGGATTTATTGAGGCACTACGGAACAAAGAGGATACGTTTCAAGTCTGCCTTTACCTGTGGCAGACTTATCTGTATTTAGGGGATACCTTGTTTGAGTATGGTGCATCAAAGCAGGCGGAAAAGTATTACCAGAAAGCGTTACAGATTCAGCCAGACCAGGTTGAGTTGTATATACGGTTAGGGGATTGTTTAGCCGAGCAGCAGCGACTGGATGCAGCAGTAATGACTTATCACATGGGTTTAGCCTTGCAACCAGCTCATCCTCAGATTTATCTACGGTTAGGGGAAGTCTTGAGCAAACAAAAGCGGTTTCAGCAAGCCCTTGAATACTACGAAGCTCTCTGGGATCAACACTTAGAAGAGGGCAAGGTCAGCGGTAAGCTTGGTAGTCTCGGAGTCTTGCCGATAGATAACGTGCCGATAGATAACGTGCCGATAGATAACTATAGTGCTAAGCCTCTTAGCTCCCAACCTCCTCACCGGATCAAGGGCATTTATGAAGCGACCAGGGACTGGTATATGAGCACAGATTGCCATGGCTGCTACTACATAGAGGTACCTTGGTCAACCATCGATAAGGATTGGCAATATACGGGATCGAGGGACATTGAACGTTCTGCGAACCATGGTTTACAGGGCAATGGTTTCCCAAAGCATCTCAACACCATGTCCATGGTAGCGCCGCCAGCTTCTACCCTGGCTCCTATATCTGTTGAAGCCAGCCAGTCCCAGTCTCAATCCCAGTCTCAATCCCAGTCTCAATCCCAGTCTCAGTCCCAGTCTCAATGTGGCGGTGTTACCTGTAATCGATGTATGAGACGACTGTGTAACCAGTTTGAGTCCATTCATCTGGGCCATAGGGTCTATCAGTGTAACCCACCAGAAACACTGTCTGTGGATTCCCCTACTGTCTTTGTGGCGACTATCCCACAAGGACGGGCTTGGATTGCCCCCCAAAGCAGTTACTGGAAGATTTGTAATGGCATCGCTATCATTACCCCAGATGATTATTTGCTATCTGACGTCTCTCGAAATTACCCATGGTATTTACCTGGATGTGAGAATTACAACCCCAGAAACCATTTAATATTTAGTCTGGATCAGATGCCGCCGTTAGAGTACATAGATGGCACAGTAGCGGTTCTATCTGGACTGTCGGGAAATGGCTACTACCACTGGATGTTTGATGTGCTGCCTAGAATTGAAATCCTGCGCCGCAGTGGGATAGATTTGACTAATATTGATTGGTTTTTGATCAACACGCCACAGCAACCCTTTCAACAAGAGACCCTGAATTGCTTAGGCATTCCTGCTAAAAAAATTATCTCAAGCGATCGCTACCCCCATATTCAAGCCCAGGAGTTAGTCTTACCCTCCTTTCCTGGACATTTTGATTGGGTACCGAAGGGTACTATTTATTTCCTTAGACAGAGGTTTTTACCACAAGCTCTGGAATTAAAATACCCAGAGCGGATCTACATCACTAGAGCTCAAGCGAGACATCGACAAGTTCTCAACGAAAGTGAGGTCAAGGAGCTGCTATCCCAATTTGGTTTTATTACCATTGCCCTAGAAAGCCTGTCTGTGAGGGAACAAGTTGCTCTATTTGCTTCTGTAAAAGTAATTGTTGCTCCCCATGGCGCTGGTTTGACCAATACGGTATTTTGTCGCCCTGGCACTCAAATCATAGAACTAGTCTCACCCAGTTATGTTAGAACAGATTACTGGATTATTAGCCAACAACTGGGACTGAAACATTATTATATAAAAGGAGAAAATTTTGACTGTCAACCTATTCGCCAACTAATGTATACTAGCTCACTAACAGAAGATATATTAGTTAACCTAGATTCCCTTTATTCAGTAATGAAAATTACTGGTCTAAATCAGCTATGCTCAAGGGTATCTAACCAATCAGGATGAAAATAATGCCATTGAAAAAAAATATTTTAGACTAAAAAAAAATAATAGTGTGGCAAAAAAAACTGTTATAAATTATAGTTTATAGGTAATATCAACTAGGATAAAGAAGGAGTTATAGTAAATGTCTTCTATTGTTGCTGACCCAGATGTTGAAGTTATCCCAACTAACGAAGATGGCTTCGTGATTTTAGGACCAGAGGATCAAGAAAGTAATGTTCAGGGGAGCGATGGTCTAGATGTTATTCAGACTGGTGATCAAACCGATGACATTAGCGGTGGTGACGGGGATGATGTGGCGCTGGGTGGAGCCGGAGATGACCAAATCACTGGCGATGAAGGGGATGATGTGCTGCTGGGTGGAGAAGGGGATGATAACCTGATCATAGGACCAGGCACTGATGTGGCGATCGGAGGTCCTGGAAATGATACATTTACCTTCGAGTTCTTTGACGATCAACCGGATATTATTACTGAGTTTCAGTCTGGAGAAGATAGGATCGTGATTCCAGGGGTGAGTGACCAGACTAACGTGACTTACGATTCGATCACTGGTCAGTTAAAAGTCGATGGGAAAATCATTGCTCAATTGAGTACAGGTTTGGATCTTGAAATTAATCAAACTGACGATGGTTTTGAGATACTTTAGTAGGTCAGTAATCAGCAATCAGCTATTAGCAATCAGCAATCAGCAATTAGCAATCAGCAATTAGCAATCAGCTATCAGCTATCAGCTATCAGCTATTAGCATCAGTAATCAGGTTATGCTTGACATCACAGGCTAGAAGCCTGTGCCACGATCTTTGAGGTGCCTATCTTGTTTAGTTTTGTTGAACACAGCGTGGGTGGCTAGATGCACTACGGAATAGTCATTCATCTGATAAATGGTATCCCCATGAAACTGTTTATCGATGAATAGCTTAGTGTTGGGAAAGGTTTCTGCCAGACGCTCTACTTCCGGTTGAGTATACTGTAAGGCCGAAAAGCCTTTATGGGCTTTGGTGACCGCTGCGGCAAACACGTCTAACTGTGGTGTCGGTTTATTGTCTAGGGATGTTAGGCTCAGAGCAGTAATCTGATTAACTCTCAACCGCTCAATTAGCCATTGCTCACCATCATAAAGTGCCCCTAGGGGAATATAGCGCAATTTCCCATCAGGTGCATAAATTATAGTTTTGGCATTAGCTTTGGCTAAGTCCGCTTCAATGGGTTTAATTAGCCACTGGTATAGTTGCTCGGCGGGAGTTCTGGCATTACGGATCGGATTTACGAGGAGTCTGCTGAAGTTTGTAATCGCTCTTTCCAGGTCTTTTCGTTTTACCTTAACGGTGCGGCGAATTGGGGGAGCATAAGGGGTGACTAGGACTAATTCCAAACGGTCTTCTAATACTAGGGGATAGAGAATAACCGCATCCTGTTCCAATTGCTGGAGTTGTTCTCGTAAGCGTATATCATACTTCTTTAAGTCTAAGTTTTCTGCTTCTGTAGTTTCCCTCAATTTTGCCAAGCGCTTTTCTACATCTGGACTATTCAAAAAGTCTTGAAAGTCTTTGGTTAGCTGGGCTTGATTTTTCCTAAGTTGAATGATTCGCTGTTGCTGGGTTTGGGTGCGCTTATCCCTAACAATAGTTTCTAGTTCACTGAGTTCTTGACCCAGGGCAATGGCTTGGTCGATAATCGGTTGGGTACCTTTGATGATTTCCTGTTCTTCAGTCAGTTCTGTAATCCCATCAACGGTGTTATCATCCCCTCGCACATTACTGAGGTAATCCTGCAACTCCTGGACTTTCAGTAAATCCAGCACCCGTAGGGCTTCTAAGTTGCGATTTTGTTGGGTCAATAAATCAGCCAAGCGGCGATAGTCTTCAGCAACAGTGTTGGTAAAGGATTGTTGTTGTTCAACGGGAAGAACTTTTAAGTCTTTGCGGATCCCTTCTCGGACATTAACCGATTGTTTGAAGAAGGTAATCGCTAATTCCGATTGGTTTTGGGTATCATACAACTTACCGATACCAGCCAGAATTTGCCCTTCCCTTAAGCGAGTGCCAAGAGTTCTGGAAAGGGCTAAGGCTTGTTGATAGGAGGCTAAAGCCTGGGGATAGTTTCCTAGGTTAGTGTAAACTATTCCGATATTGTATAAGCTAGAGCTAATCCCGGCTTTGACACCAATTTTTTGATAAATTTCTAACCCTTGCTGATGATAGTCATTAGCTTTAGTATACTCTCCCAGTTTGTCATAAACTATTCCGATAGTAGTCAGGGTGTTAGCTTTCTGTAGGCGATTACCAATTTGTTGGGAAATAGCCAAGGATTGCTGATAAAATTGGAGAGACTTGGGGTATTGTTTCTGTTTTTGGTAAACTGTTCCGATGTTAGTTAGGGTTACCCCAATCCCTTCCTTATCCCCAATTTTATTAAAAATGGCCTGAGCTTTATTGAAGTAGTCTAAGCCTTGGGGATAATCTCCCAAATCCAGATAATTCAGCCCCATATAGTTATAGGTGCTGCCAATACCAGCCTGGTCACCAATCTCTTGACGAATGGCTAGGGCTTTTTGATGATACTTTAGGGCTTTGGGATACTTTCCCCAGTAACTGTAAACTGTTCCGATGTTGCCTAGGGTAGTAGCTTCTGCAGAGCGTACGCCTATTTCTTGTTGAATGGTTAAAGCTTGCTGATAATAGTCTAGAGCTTGGCTAAACTCTCCTTGGTCATTATTAACTGTTCCGATATTGTTGAGACTTATAGCAAGTCCCTCCTTGTCACCAATGTCTTGCTTAATTTCTAGGGATTGTTGAAAATAGTTTAAGGCTTTGGCATTGTCTCCCCGGCTACTGTAAACTATTCCGATATTGCTCAGGATAGTAGCTTCTTCGGAGCGCTCCCCTAGGTCTTGTGCAATCTCTAACGCTTTTTGGTAGTTTTCTAAAGCTTGAGCATACTCACCCTGACTATTGTAAATAAACCCAATATTATTGAGGGTAGTACCTTCCCCTGAGCGATCCCCCAAGTCTTTACGAATGGCTAGAGATTGCTGGTAGTATTCTAAAGCTTGATCATACTCACCCTGACTATTGTAAATAAACCCAATATTATTGAGGGTAGTACCTTCCCCTGAGCGATCCCCCAAGTCTTTACGAATAGCTAAAGATTCCTGGTAGTATTCTAAAGCTTGGTCATACTCACCCTGACTTTTGTAAATAAACCCAATATTATTGAGGCTAGTAGCTTCCCCTGAGCGCTGGCCAATCTCTTTAAAAATAGCTAGAGATTGCTGGTAGTATTCTTTGGCTCGGTCATACTCACCCTGACTTCTGTAAACTTCTCCAATATTATTAAGGGTAGTACCTTCCTCTGAGCGCTCACCAATGTCTTTAAAAATAGCTAGAGATTGCTGGTAGTTTTCTAAAGCTTGAGCATACTCACCCTGATTATAGTGAACTTGTCCAATATTATTAAGGGTAGTACCTTCCCCTGAGCGCTCGCCAATGTCTTTAGAAATAGCTAGAGATTGCTGGTAGTATTCTAAAGCTTGGTCATACTCACCCTGACTTTTGTAAATAAACCCAATATTATTGAGGGTAGTACCTTCCCCTGAGCGATCCCCCAAGTCTTTAGAAATAGCTAGAGATTGCTGGTAGTATTCTAAAGCTTGGTCATACTCACCCTGACTCTTGTAAACTAACCCAATATTATTGAGGTTAGTAGCAACGTTATGACGACTGTGATCGCCCAACTCTTGGTTAATCGCTAAAGCTTGCTGATAATAGTCTAAAGCTTGGCTATACTTCCCTTGGTTATCATATATCGCGCCAATGTTGTTGAATAGATTCGCAATTCCTATGGAATCGTTCAACTTTTCGCTAATGGTTAAGCCTTGCTGTAAGTAATCTAGGGCTTGATTGTACTTTCCCCAATTTCTGTAAACTAAGCTAATATTATTGAGGAGGGTTGCAGTAGCTTTCTGGTCATCAATGTCTTTAGCAATAACCAAACCTTGCTGGTAGGAATCTAGGGCTTGGTCATACTTGCCCTGAGATACATAAACTTGCCCAATAAAATTGAGAGCAGTTATTTCTTCAGAGCGGTCTTTGGTTTCTCGGGCAAGGGCTAGGAGTTGCTGATAATACTCCAGGGCTTGCTGATACTTTCCTTCCCTGATTTGAGCTAGTCCAAGCCCTACCAGGATACTTGCTTCAATGGAGGTATTGTTAAGTTTGCGGAAAATCTCTAAGGCTTGTTGGTAGTAGTCTATGGCTTGGTCATGGTTGCCCAATGCATAATAAGCTAGCCCAATCCTCCAAAGACTTACACCTTCTCCCGTGAGATTTTCAAGTTTTTTGGAAAGGGCTAAAGTTTGTTGGGAATAGTTTATGCTTTGCTGATACTTTCCCTGTTTGTAGTAAACCTGTCCAAGATTATTAAGGGTACTCAATTCCTGAACTTGATTCTTGACTTCCCGGTGAATAGCTAAAGCTTGCTGGTAGTAATCTAGGGCTTGGTCAAACTGTTCTTGGTTTTGGTAAAGTGTAGCAATATTACCAAGGGTGGTGCTTTCCGCAACCTGATTCTTAACTTCCCGGTGAATAGCTAAGGCTTGCTGATAATAATTGAGGGATTGGTCATACTGTTGCTGTTTATCGTAAACTAAGCCAATATTATTGAGCGTAATTCCTTCCAGCTTACCCTTACCGAGTTGGCGATGAATAGCTAAAACTTTCTGATAATAGTCAAGGGCTTGGTCATACTGTTCTTGCTTGCGGTAAAGGTAAGCAATATTACCAAGGGTGGTGCTTTCCGCAACCTGATTCTTAACTTCCCGGTGAATAGCTAAGGCTTGCTGATAATAATTGAGGGCTTGGTCATACTGTTGCTGTTTATCGTAAACCACGCCAATAGTATTCAGCGCAATTCCTTCTAGCTTACGCTTACCCAATTCTTTCCGAATTGCTAGGGATTCCTGGTAAACCTCCAGGGCTTTGACATACTCCCCTTTCTGGTTGTAAATCCCTCCAATCCAAAATAGAATATTCTGTTCTAATCCCCGAAAACCAGTTGGTTTAGTAATGGCTAATGCCAACTCCAGGGTTTCTAGCCCTTTATCCAATTCCCCTTGATTGTTATACAGTATTCCCTTCAAGGTCAGGGCTACACCTTCTCGTAATTGATAACCTTCTTCTCGACTCAGGGCATGAGCTTGTTCCAGAAACTCCCCAGCTTGGTTCAATTTCCCTGACCAGATATAAGCTGAGCCGATAACATTGAGAGCGTAGGCTTGATAGTAGCGTGCTAGAATGCGTTCGCGTAGCGGCTCTTTCAGAGCATCGCTTTTGCCAGTCTTACCTACTTCTTTGATAATACTCAGACCTTGCTGTAAGCTATCTAAGGCTTTGTCATACTCTCCTTGGGAGGAGTAAACTGAGCCAAGATTAACCAGAGCATAACCAATCCCAAGCTGATTACCTACCTCTTTGTTAATGGTTAGGGCTTGCTCCAACAACTCTAGAGCTTTAGGATAGTTTTCTTGACTTGAATAAACTGTTCCGATATGGGTCAGGGTTTCCCCTTCTTCCTTTCGCTCCCCTAGACCTTGACGGATTTTCAGAGCTTGTTGCAATACTTCCAGGGCTTTGGTTTCTTGAGATAATAGATTGTAAACTTGTCCTAGGCCATTAAGAGCTTTAGCAACACCTGTAGAGTTTCCCAATTCCCGATAAATCGTCAATACTTGTTGATAACTCTCCTTGGCTTGAGGCAACTGACCCTTAACAAACTCTAACCTTGCCCGATCGAATAACTGCTCCGCTTGAGTGGCTTGGTCTGGAGTCGTTTGAGCCACTGCTGGAGCAACTCCCAAATTTTCTGAGGCTAGGATCGGCGAGAGCAGGCAGAGTAAGGTAGCACTAGCGAGCTTGAAACAGAATACAGGAATAGTAGAGTAAGTACTCATTGACAAATCAGCCACTTGGTAGTTTCTTACTATATATCCTTAGGTGGTGGTACTTTTATGCGGATTTTACTATGGAGCGCTCACTAAGCTATGCAGATATTCTGAAAAAAACCCTACAAGAGGCAACTCGTGCCCAACCTCGCTTACAAGCAATTAAGCTTTATCCTGTTTGCGATCGCGATTCCGGTCATTTTCTGATTCTGGCTACAGGCTGGGATAAGCAACGCTGGATCAACTCCATTCTGTTTCATGCTCGCTTAGTCGATAGCCAAGTCATGATTGAAGAAGATAACTTCGAGGAAGGGTTAACCTCTGCTCTGATTGCCGCAGGTATCCCAGTAGAAGATATTATTTGTCAATGGGTTTCAATCCCTGCACCTACTTCCCAGACCTCCTGAACCTCAGATGACAACCTCCCAAGCTATTGACTGGAATTCCCTAGCGTCGGAACTTACCGGAATAGAAATTATTGATGACCCGACCAAAGTCGCTAAATTATCCCTAGACTACTACCACTTCAGTCCAGTACTGCAATCCCAGCTGAAGGATAAACGGGGGAATATGGTAGTTCGTCCCACTACGGTGGCGGAAGTTCTGGAAATAGCTAGGGTTTGCGTTAAGTACAAAGCTCCCCTAACGGTAAGAGGCTCAGGCACTGGTAATTATGGTCAGTGTATCCCCCTCAACGGTGGTCTGATTCTCGATACTACCCGCATGAATCAGATTAACTGGATTAAACCGGGTTTAGCTTCTGTTCAGCCAGGGGTGAAGCTAGCCGCCTTTGACAAAGAAGCTCATAAAATTGGCTGGGAATTGCGCATGGCTCCCTCTACCTATCGCACTGCTAGCATTGGTGGATTTATTGGTGGCGGCAGTGGCGGCATTGGTTCCATTACTTATGGAGCATTACGCGATCGCGGAAATCTTAATGCTGTCCAAGTCGTCACCCTCGAAGACCAGCCCCGTGTGATCGAATTACGGTCAGATCAGGTGCAGAAGGTGAATCACGCCTATGGCACCAATGGCATTATCACCGAATTAGAAATACCCCTAGGGCCAGTCTATCCTTGGGCTGAAGTGATAGTAGTCTTTGATGACTTTATGACTGCTGCTAGATTTGGTCAAGCCTTAGGTGATGCCGATGGCTTGATTAAGAAACTGATTAGCATTCACGCTTGGCCAATTCCATCCTACTTTGCTGCTCTCAGCAACTACCTTCCGGAAGCTAAGCACTGTGCCTTGCTGATGATCGCGGAATCTTCCCTAGAGCCATTCCAGGATTTAGTTCGGGAGTATGGTGGAGAGGTTACTTACCAGAAGACTGCCCTAGAAGCCAGTAAAGGAGTGAGCCTAGCAGAGTTCACCTGGAATCATACCACCTTACACGCCCGTAGTGTTGATCCCAGCCTCACCTATTTACAAACCTCATTTGTGAATCTGGAGCAGGTGGAGCATATGTATGAGCACTTTGGGGATGAAGTGATCATGCATTTAGAATTTATGCGAGCAGCAGGACAACTTATACCAGTGGGACTACAAATCCTTCGGTATAGTTCTGAGGAGCGTTTAAATGAGATTATTCGCTATCACGAAGAGTATGGCGCTATGATTTCTAATCCCCACACCTACATCCTAGAAGATGGGGGTATGAAAACCGTTGATATGGAACAGTTGCGGTTTAAGGAAATAGTTGATCCCTATGGATTGATGAATCCCGGTAAAATGCGAGCCTGGGAGCATCGGTAGAGTAAGGGGTTAAAGAAATATGGACACAACTGGATTCGAACCAGTGACCCCCACGATGTCAACGTGGTGCTCTAACCAACTGAGCTATGCGTCCAAACCATTCATTATGATAGCACATATTTAGAATATAGCAATTTTATTTAAACCCTATAGCAAAGGGAGCAGGCAGCAGGGAGCAGGCAGCAGGGAGCAGGCAGCAGGGAGCAGGCAGCAGGGAGCAAAAGATGTCCTAAGCTTTGCTTCGACTGCTATAGCAATTCTCAGGAACGTTTGAGGGAAATTGCCTATTGCCTATTCCCTATTGCCTTTCCTTGAAATTCTTTTGAAGGAGGACATGAGGGATGAGTTCTGCTAAAATGTCCTGGTCGTTCAGCCTTTACCAACATCTTTATCTTTGAGTCAACCAATAGAAACCGCAAGTATCGATACATTAGCCAAGGAACTCGCAGCCATACAGCAAACTGGTTCTAAGCGAATTGCCTTGTTGGGGTCACGTCACGTTCCTATCACCCATCAGAATCTAATTGAGATGATGAGCTATGCCTTAGTGCAAGCGGGTAATCGTCTGATTACCTCTGGTGCGACCGGAACCAACTTAGCTGCCATTCGAGGTGCTATGCGAGCCGATCCGTCCTTGCTAACGGTAATTTTGCCCCAAAGTCTTCAGCGACAGCCACTGGAATCCCGAAAATACTTGGAGAAGGTAATGCATTTGGTGGAAAACCCCCAAAATGATACCTTGTCTCTCGCTGAAGCTAGTGCCTTGTGTAATGCCGAAATTGTTGCGAGGTGTCAGCAGTTAATTTGTTTCGCATTCCATGATAGCCGTACCCTCCTCAACACCTGTAAGGAGGCGGAACAGCTAAACAAGGTTGTTACTCTGTTCTATTTTGATTAGTTGTGATTAATTGTGATTAATTTTGATTAGTGTGAGCTAGACTATGCATCTATCCGGTTCGGGAATTTTACTTTACTGTATTGTGGGGGCAACGGTTTTAATCTATCTACCATTTCTGGTAGTTGGCTACAGCCGCTTCAAACTAGGCTATGACCAAAGTGCTCCTCGCGCCATGTTTGATCAGCTACCGCCCTATGCCCAACGAGCAACTTGGGCACATCAGAACTCCTTTGAAACCTTTATTATATTTAGCGCAGCCGCTTTGATGGCCTATGTTACGGGTCAGAATTCAACTCTCGCCATCGGGTGTGCGATCGCATTTGTAATTGCCCGAGTCTTCTACTCGCTGTTTTACATTCTCGATATTCCCTTGGGGCGATCGCTGATGTTTGCCATCGGCTCTCTTTCGAGTGGTACTCTGTTTGTTCTGAGTCTAAGCAGCGTTAGTGGCTAGACGAGATCAAGTCCACATGCTTCGAGCCTTGATAGTTTTAGTTATTGGTCATTTGTCTTGAGAGCCACCAGGTTGAGCCACCTCCCCAAGACTATGGGCTTATCCAATACTGATGGAACCGGGCTTGATATCAATAGGTTTAAAAATTTTGTATAGGGTGCAACAAATTTCCATTTTGGTTTTAAGCTGTTAGGTAGTGAGTGACCATTGCTCACGGCCTACCGCTGACCGTTATTAATTATGGCTAGTACTTATTCTTTTGATATTGTTAGTGACTTTGATCGACAAGAGTTGGTCAATGCTGTGGATCAAACTATTCGTGAAATCAAAAGTCGTTACGACCTCAAAGATACAAAAACCACTGTCGAATTAGGAGAAGAATCTATCACCATCAATACTGATAGTGAATTTACCCTAGATGCTGTGCATACTGTTCTTCGTACCAAAGCTGCGAAACGGGAACTTTCGCAAAAAATCTTCGAATATGGTAAAATAGAATCAGCTAGTGGTAATCGTGTTCGCCAAGAAATCACCCTAAAAAAAGGCATCAGCCAAGAATATAGTAAAAAAATCACCAAATTGATTCGAGATGAATTTAAAAAAGTGCAAGCCTCGATTCAAGGTGATTCAGTTAGAGTAACTAGCAAATCTAAGGATGACTTACAAAATATCATCCAGCGGTTGAAGCAAGAAGATTTGCCAGTTGCTTTGCAATTTACTAACTATCGTTGAGTAAGTTATCAGCCGTCAGCCCTCAGCTGTCAGTGGTCAGCCGTCAGCCGTCAGCTTATTTTATTCAAAAGTCAAGTGGGGTGGCACAGGCTTCTAGCCTGTGATGTTACCCATAAGCTAACTGAGAGCTGAGAGCTCAGAGCTCAGAGCTGATAACTGAGAGCTGAGAGCTGAATGCTGTTCGCGTAGCGTGCGCGTAGCGCTTAAGCTGATACCTCTAGACTACTATGCTTTGATACTAGAGATGACTTCCTTCGCTGCTGCTAATGTGCGGTCAATATCGTCCTCGGTGTGAGCTAGGGAGGTAAATCCTGCTTCAAATTGTGAGGGGGCTAGGTAGATTCCACGCTCTAACATGCCCCGATGGAAAGCAGTGAATTTGGATGAATCAGAGGTTTTGGCATCATCGAAGTTGTGAACAGGAACACCAGTAAAGAACATGCCAAACATAGCGCTGATGTAACCACCAGTAGTTGCATGACCAGCATCTTTAGCAATTTGCAGCAGTCCCTCGGAGAGCTTTTTAGTAATAGTCTCTAGCTGTTCATAGGTACCCGGTTTCTTGAGTAACTCCAGGGTTTTAATGCCTGCTGTCATGGCTAGAGGATTCCCAGAAAGGGTTCCGGCTTGATACATTGGCCCTGCTGGTGCCACCATGGACATGATATCCTTTCGTCCGCCATAGGCTCCCACGGGCAAACCACCACCGATAATTTTACCTAGGGTAGTCAGGTCAGGAGTGATGCCAAATTTCTCTTGAGCACCACCGTAGGCAATCCGGAAGCCAGTCATCACTTCATCAAACACCAGTAGAGCGCCATGCTTTTGAGTCAGTTCCCGCAAGCCTTCAAGAAAACCAGGCACAGGAGTGATGAAACCAGAATTCCCCACCACAGGTTCTAGGATCACCCCACCAATCTCATTGGGATATTGCTCAAATAAAGCTTTAACTTCCTCCAGGTTGTTATAGGTAGCGGTTAACGTATTAGCAGTGGCAGACTTAGGAACACCAGGGGAATCCGGTAAACCTAGAGTAGCCACTCCAGAACCAGCTTGTACCAGCAGCATATCGGCGTGACCATGGTAGCAGCCGGAAAATTTGATAATTTTGTCCCGTCCTGTGAAGGCACGCATCAGGCGCAGCACTGCCATACAGGCTTCGGTGCCAGAATTAACAAACCGCACCATTTCAATACTAGGAACGGCCTCAATCACCATTTCTGCTAGCACATTCTCTAGAGCCGAGGGAGCCCCAAAACTGGTACCCTTGTCTAGAGCCTGGTGCAATGCCTTAATAACTTCCGGATGAGCATGACCGCAAATGGCTGGTCCCCAGGTACCTACATAGTCAATGTACTGGTTGCCATCTACATCCCAGATGTATGCTCCTTCAACTCGGTCAAATACAATCGGTTCTCCCCCCACTGATTTAAAGGCTCTGACTGGGGAGCTTACCCCTCCTGGCATTAGGTCTTTGGCGGCGCTGAAAATTTCTTGTGATTTGGTGGTTTTAAACGAGGTGGTAGTAACCAAAATAGTCTCCTTATATCAATAGTGTACGGGTTAGTTGAAAATAAGGTAAAAAACTCTAACCCCATTACCCCCCTTAAACAGGACAACAGGGAACTTCGGAATCAGGGAACTTCGGCTTAGGAGCAATACTGGACAAGAGATTATTATCCTATGGAGACTGATCCGTTTTCACTTTGTAAAGAAAGAATGCAGATTTACTGATCACTATTTACTGATCAATTGGATTCCAGGGGTGGTATCTTGTAGGGTGTATCTCATTAAAGCTGTTTGACCCGCTGGGTGTTTCAATCCGTTGCCCTAAAACTATGTCAGCATCTGAACCGACTTCCATTAGCCAAGCTATACCAGTTGACCAAATTCGCTACAACGATCAAGGACTAGTGCCAGCCATTGTCCAAGATTATCTAGATGGTACGATATTAATGATGGCTTGGATGAATCGGGAGTCATTGCAAAAAACCCTCGATACAGGAGAAACCTGGTTTTGGAGTCGCTCTCGTCAGGAATTGTGGCACAAGGGTGCTACATCTGGGCATTTACAAAGGATAAAATCTATCTGCTACGATTGTGACAGTGATGCTTTACTGGTGACGGCGGAACAAATTGGTGATCTTGCCTGCCATACCGGTGAGCGTAGCTGTTTCCATCTAGTGGAGGGTAAGAAAGTAGCCCCTCCAGCAGATACCTTGTCTCAGTTGTTTGAAATAATTTGCGATCGCCGTGACCATCCAGTAGAAGGGTCTTATACCTGTAAATTGTTTAAGGGTGGAGATAATAAGATTCTTAAAAAAATTGGGGAAGAAGCTGCAGAAGTGGTAATGGCGTGTAAGGATGATGACCCGGATGCGATCGCATCTGAAGTAGCGGACTTGCTCTACCACAGTCTAGTGGCTATGGCTTACCATCAGGTTGATGTACGGGATGTTTATCGCAAATTGCAACAGCGCCGTCGATAGTGTTGGTGATTGAGAAAAAGGGAATTGGTAATTGGAGCAGATTTTGCTCACAGGGGGAAGCCAAAAGCATAATCGCGTACGCTTTTTTTAACCAAATCCTGTAAACTGGCCCAGGTACTGTTAACCATACATAACTACCTTGGCTTACGATAATATATGTAAATATCTCGCCGAAAACTACCCAGCTGATTTGGTCAGGTGGCTTCATGGTATTGATGTGACTGAAATATCAGTGCTCAAAACTGAGTTAAATACCGAACCGATTCACGCGGATTCCTTAACACTGCTGCAAACGGCTAATCAAATTTTGCAGTGGGAATTTCAAACCCTGCCAGCTTCCAAGCCATCCCTACCATTGCGGATGCTAAAGTATTGGGTCAGACTAAGAGAAAAGTATAACTGTCCTGTTGAACAGGTCGTGATATTTCTGAAGTTCACCACCTCATCTAAAGTTTATACTAACCAGTTGCTGGAGAGTAACACTAGCCATCGCTATCGAGTAATCAGGATGTGGGAGCAAGACCCTGAGCTATTTTTGGCAAATCCCGCCTTATTGCCCTTTGCCACTCTGGCATTCAGTGAGTCTCCTAAACAATTATTAGAGCAAGTGGCGGCAGAAGTGGATAGGATTGAAGAACCACTAGCTTTTACTAACATATCCGCTTGTACCCAGTTACTAGCTGGTTTGCGGTTCGACCAACGGTTGATCACAGAATTATTTCCGGAGGACGTGATGCAAGAGTCTGTAATTTATCAGAAGATAATTCAAAAAGGACATAAACTCGGTTTACTTGAAGGAAAACGGGAAGGTTTACTCGAAGGAAAACGTGAAGGTTTACTCGAAGGAAAACAAGAGGAAGGTTACTCAATAGTTATACGTCAACTGATCCGTCGGTTTAGGAGTGTTGACGACCAGCTACAACAGGGGATTAAAAAGCTTTCTGTTGCTCAATTGGAGGAGTTGAGTGAGGCGCTGTTGGATTTTGAGACCATCACAGATTTAACGGTATGGTTGGCATCCCATCAGCAATAAACCGGATGCGTACACATCAAAGCTCAGTGCCATGCTCCCACACTTCCTACCCACACTTACTAGGGTAGGAAGTGTGGGCTTCTCGCACCACCCAACCCTTGCTCGTCCCTATTCCCTATTCCCTAAAACACCATTTTTTTCCTGTTCCCTATTCCCTATTCCCTGCTCCCTGCTCCCTAAAAGAAAGTACCTTACCCAATTAAAAAATGGTATAAATCCTATACATTGGCTTTGGTTTCCGGTTGAACCCATTAAAAATCCAGTTTAAAAAATCCAGTTTAATAATTGGGGAAAAAAACGTTTAATAACTGAGATACTTTTTGCCATTCCATCAGGACAAACTTCAGGTTTATTATCAATAATTGCTTGAATTGTTTGCCCTATAACCTTAGCCGGATCAGTTATTATATAGTCCGGCAACTCCTGATTTTCTTTAGCAAGGGTTCCATACTGTTCGCACTGGAGAATGGGAGTACGGCTGTAAAAGGGATAAACAGCTGTAACCTTGACGTTATAAATTTTAACTTCATTTAAAAGTCCTTCGCTGAATCCTCGCAACCCGAATTTACTAGCAGAATAATGAGCCATGCCAGCGGGTGCCACCCAGCCAGCAGTAGAGGAAATGTTAACGATGTGACCTTGGCGACGCCTAATCATATCGGCGGCAAATAGAGAACTTAATCGCATTGGTGCCAGCAGATTTACCTGCATCAGCCTTTCCCATGTTTCTGCAGGCACTTCGTCCATGCGACCAAAAAGCCCAATGCCAGCATTGTTGATCAAAATATCGATTTCTATTTCCAGGTCTTTAACCTGGCTATAAAGGGTTTCGCATCCTTCACGTTCAGAAAGATTAATTTCTAAAAGGGCAAGTATATCCCCAGTTTTAACCTTCCGTTGAATAGCTTCGGCACGCTCTTTAAGAATAGTTTCATCAAGATCTGTGAGGATCAAACGGCTACCAGCTTCTAATAATTGTCGAGTCAATTCCTGACCGAATCCACCGGCGGCACCAGTGATTAGTACCACAGCTCCATGGAGATTGCTCATCTAATTGTTCTCAATTTTTGCTATCGGTTAAATTTTAGGAGATTGGAGTATTCCCCATAGTAAGAAAAACCAGGGTAAATTAATGTTAGGTATCAGCGACGCATATTTTATTAATGGTGGCCAAAACATTGGAGCTATAAAACGCAGAGAGCGTAGTGATACCGGACGTAACCCGTCTTTATCGAAGAGATCATAGTGCTCAGCCAGTTCTGCGACAACTCGAACGCGGCCTGTAAAGCTCATTACAGTTGGGTCTGCAGCAAGGGCAGCAATAACGCGCCCCGTTAATAAAGGAGTTTCCCAATTATAGCCTTGAGAGATCAGTCGGCTTTGCTGATTACCTGGTTTATCTTCTGCCATTTGCAAAGCCAAACTGGAAATATGTTCGGTACCAACTATGCCTGGCCAAATCGAAAGGGACGTCACATTATATGGCTTGAGTTCAACAGCCATATCAGCAGCCAGTCGATCACAAGCTGCTTTACCCGCTCCATAGGCAGCACCAAAGATGTAAGACATGCCGCCCCAAGATGAGATGGTGCAAATCAGCCCCTGCTGACGCTGAATCATCAGTCGAGCTGCAAAAATACTGGCAATATAATGGCTGCGGAGACCGACATGATTGACAGCATCCCAAAGATTCTCAGGGCATTCCCAAAATGGTTTTTCGTATCCATCCTTCAATGCCTGCACTCCTGAAAAGGCATTATTGACCAGCAAATCCAGTTGTCCATTCTGCTCGTCTTGAATCCGTTCAAAGAGTAAGCGCACTTGTTGGTCGTCGCTATGATCTACCATTACCGGAATACAAATCCCACCAGCATCTTGCACAGCTAATTGGGTTTCCCTAAGACTACCGGAAACTCCCTCTGTGATATTGGAACTGTCGAGACTACGACCAGTAATATATACCGTAGCACCGGCCTCGCCAAGGCCAATCGCAATTCCTTTACCAATACCACGGCTGGCACCCGTGACTAAGGTTATTTTACCTTCAAGGCTTCCCATAATTGCTTTTTTGAATATTGAAGTTAATATATATTACCATTAGAGTGAAATTTTATGGGTTATATTTTATCTATACATCAATTAGTTTTAAATATCAGTATTAAATTAAATAACAAAACAAATAATTGCCATTAACTATCCTCTTAACATCGAAAAAATGCAAGTAATTATTATCGGTGCCGGTATGTCTGGTATCTGCATGGCTATTAAACTTAAAAAAGCCAAAATAAATTTTGTTATACTAGAAAAATCCTCTGGACTTGGAGGGACTTGGCGGGATAATAACTACCCAGGATGTGCCTGTGATATTCCCGCTCATTTATATTGTTACTCTTTTGAGATGAAACATGATTGGAACCAAGTTTATCCCTCTCAGCCAGAGATATTGAAATACTTAGAACACTGCACACGTAAATACAATATTTATCCCCATATCCGTTTTAATCAAGAGGTTATTAACGCCCATTTCAATGCCCAAAATTGCCTCTGGTATGTTGAAACAGCTGAGAATAAAACTATAACAGCTAACATACTGATTAGTGCCTGGGGAGGTTTAAATTTACCCAAACTACCGAATTTGGCTAGCTTGGAAACCTTCAAAGGAGTCTCGTTTCACTCAGCTAGATGGAACCACAGTTTTGATTTAACTGATAAAACGGTGGCAGTTGTAGGAACTGCCGCCAGTGCAGTTCAATTTATCCCAGAAGTTGCCAAAAAAGTAAAACAACTATTCATTTTTCAAAGAACTCCTAACTGGATTACTAACCGAGACGATAGTACTTATTCAGCCCAGATGCAATGGTTTTTTAAGAAGTTCCCTATTCTGATGCAACTGCACCGGGGATTACTATACTTACGTAATGACTTAATCAGTTTTCCTCTATTCACTACTGGAAGTTTTATTAGTAAGTACTTACGAAAACAATTGGAAAAACGCATACACCAAGAAATTGATGACTCCCGAGTACGGGATGCGGTGATGCCTAGCTACCAACCAGGTTGTAAACGAATTTTAATTAATAACGATTTTTATCAAAGCCTAAATCAAAAAAATGTAGCATTGATTACAGATAAGATAGAAAGCATAACTAGTGATAGTTTGGTTACCGAACTAGGAAAAGACTATAAAGTTGATGCTATTATCTATGCTACAGGATTTAACTCTTTGTCCTACAAAAAAATAGATATACGTGGTAAAAACAGAGAGACTATAGCGGAGATATGGGGCAACGAACCAGAAGCGTATCTTGGTATTTCTGTTCCCAATTTTCCTAACTTTTTTAGTCTTTTAGGACCGAACACTGGTTTGGGTCATAGCTCGGTAATCTTAATGGTAGAGTGCCAAGTTAATTATATTATTGGCTGCTTGAATAAAATGCTCACAGAAGACTGGAAATCTCTGGAAGTTAAGGAGGAAGCAATGAAACGTTATTATCAGGATTTATGGAAAACTATGGAAAAGAGGGTGTGGACAAAAGAAAACTGTATGAGTTGGTATCAAAATAAAGATGGCAGAGTATTCGCTTTGTGGCCTGGTAATACTATCCAATATTGGTGGGCTACAAGAAAACCAATTTTTGATGACTATATTTCTACCTAGCTTAGTTGCTTAGGTTTTTTTGACCAAATCCTGTAAACTGGGCCAGGTACTGTTAACCACAGATAATTACCTTGGCTTACGATAATATCTGTAAATATCTCGCCGAAAACTACCCAGCTGATTTGGTCAAGTGGCTTCATGATATTGAAGTTACTGAAATATCGGTGCTCAAAACTGAGTTAAATACCGAACCGATTCACGCGGATTCCTTGACGCTGCTGCAAACCCCTAATCAAATATTGCAGTGGGAATTTCAAACTCTACCAGCTTCCAAGCCATCCCTACCATTGCGGATGCTCAAGTATTGGGTCAGACTCAAAGAAAAGTATAACTGTCCCATAGAGCAGGTGGTGATATTTTTGAAATTCACTCGCTCTCAAAAAGTTTATACTAACCAGTTGCTCGATACTAACACCAGCCATCGCTATCGAGTAATCAGAATGTGGGAGCAAGACCCTGAGCTATTTTTGGCCAATCCCGCCTTATTGCCCTTTGCTCCTCTGGCATTGAGTGAGTCCCCGACAAGATTATTAGAGCAAGTGGCGGCAGCAGTAGATAGGATTGAAGAACCACTAGCTTTTAGTAACATATCCGCTTGTACCCAGTTACTAGCTGGTTTGCGGTTTGACCAAAGGTTGATCACAGAATTATTTCCGGAGGACGTGATGCAAGAGTCTGTAATTTATCAGAAGATAATTCAAAAAGGACATAAACTGGGTTTACTCGAAGGAAAACGGGAAGGTTTACTCGAAGGAAGGCAAGAGGAAGGTTACTCAATCGTGATACGTCTGATCACCCGTCGGTTTGGTAGTGTTTCTGAGCAGCTACAACAAGGGATCCAAAAGCTTTCTATAGCTCAATTGGAGGAGTTGAGCGAGGCGCTGTTGGATTTTGAGACAGTCACCGATATAGCTGTGTGGTTGGCATCCCATCAGCAATAAAAAAAGCGATGCTCTCAAAGAGCCCCAATCGCGTTAGCGATTGACCTTGGCCAAAAGGCCACGCTACGCGAATGGTCACGCTACGGGAACGCTTTTTTTGACCAAATCCTGTAAACTGGCCCAGGTACTGTTAACCATAGATAACTACCTTGGCTTACGATAATATCTGTAAATATCTCGCCGAAAACTACCCAGCTGATTTGGTTAGGTGGCTTCATGGTATTGAAGTTACTGAAATATCAGTCCTGAAAACTGAGTTAAATACTGAACCGATTCACGCCGATTCCTTGACCCTGCTGCAAACCCCTAATCAAATATTGCAGTGGGAATTTCAAACCCTACCGATTTCCAAGCCATCTCTACCATTGAGAATGCTCAAGTATTGGGTCAGACTCAAAGAAAAGTATGATTGTCCCATAGAGCAGGTGGTGATATTTCTGAAATTCACTCGCTCTCAAAAAGTTTATACTAATCAGTTGGTCGATACTAACACCAGCCATCGCTATCGAGTAATCAGAATGTGGGAGCAAGACCCTGAGCTATTTTTGGCAAATCCCGCCTTATTGCCCTTTGCTCCTCTGGCATTGAGTGAGTCTCCAACAAGATTATTAGAGCAAGTGGCGGCAGCAGTGGATAGGATTGAAGAACCACTAGCTTTTACTAACATATCCGCTTGTACCCAGTTACTAGCTGGTTTGCGGTTTGACCAAAGGTTGATCACAGAATTATTTCCGGAGGACGTGATGCAAGAGTCTGTAATTTATCAGAAGATCATTCAAAAAGGACATAAACTGGGTTTACTCGAAGGGAAACTTGAAGGAAGGCAAGAGGAAGGGTACTCAATCGTTAGACGTCTGATCACCCGTCGGTTTGGGAGTGTTTCAGACCAGCTACAAGAGGGAATCCAAAACCTTTCTGTTGCTCAATTGGAGGAGTTGAGCGAGGCGCTGTTGGATTTTGAGACAGTCACAGATTTGACAGTCTGGTTGGCTGAGCA
>NZ_JAAHHS010000001.1 GCF_010692395.1 Moorena sp. SIO3H5 | reverse complement strand
CCCAGAATTAAACTTGGATTAGATTTAGCTAAAGATGCTAAGGGTAAAGCAATCGTAGCCAAAAATGCTGCGGAATTTGCTCAAAAATCAGCCAAAAATGCCCAGGCAACAGCTAAAACTGCCAAAAAAGTAGCAGGGAGAGCGCAAGGTGTAGGGATTGGAGCTAGTAAATTAGCAACAAAAAATCAAAAGGTAATAGTTAGAACCGCAGGAGCGATAAAAACAGCCGAATCTACAGCCAAAGTGGCCCAAAATACGGCTAAAACTGCCGCAGCAACCGCTAAAGCAGCTAACGCAACCGCCAAGGCTGCTAAAAGTGGGGCAAAAGTTGCTTTAGCGCGAGCTCTTTTAGTTGGATCAAGGTTATTAAGCATTGGGGCCACAATTGCTGAATTAGCCTCAAGTGTCACAGTACTTTTAGTTCTAGGTAATCAGTAAACCAAAAAGTTTTTCCCGAAGAGCGATCGCTAATTACACTTGCGTAAAAAAATGTACTATAGGATACTTATTTCATAATTAATGCTTATAATGCTCTGAAAAAGTTCAAAAAATGAAATGATGAAAGTAGTGTATAGGATATTGGCTGAAAAAATTGACTGTTTCACCTCTACGTAGCTTGCTTCCCCTCAGGGGTGAAGCCGCGCGGAGCGCATCTAAAGAAGAGCTGGGTTTAACAGACTCAGAAACCCTTGATGAGGTTATTAAGTGTTTAGTAGAAAATTTTTCCATTGAAACTCAAGGTGTATGTGACCAACAAACTTTATTCGAGATTCTCATAAAGGCAGCCAGCAATGGAGATAGTATTGAGAACACAGCAAAACTATTAAAGAATGTTCCCACAGCGAATGATATTAGGTATCATCTCAATAAAATCAACAATTTTGAGGAATTAGAGGCACGAATTAATCAAGCTTTAAAAAGCCGAATTCCTTTAGGATTAAAAAAAGGTTGTTTAAAAATAGCGATTGATTTAAATTTGATTGGCTATTATGGTCAGCCAACATTACTAGAATTACCCTATATATATCGAAGTGAAGCTAAATCTGGTACTTATTCATTTTACGCCTATGCGACTTTATATGTTATCACCAAGAATAAGCGTGTAACCCTTGCAATTAGAGGTATTAGGCAATTTGATACCAGTGTGGCTATTATTACTTATTTATTGGCAGAACTTGACTCCCTTAAAATAAATGTAAAAAAGCTCTACCTAGATAGAGGCTTTTTTAATACTCCTGTAATCCGATGGTTGCAGGCATTAGATATTCCATTTATCATGCCTGCTATTAAGACGGGGAAACAAGGAGGTATCAAGCAATTATTAAAGGGTAAAAAAAGTTATAAAACCACCTATACCATAACAAGAGATAAAGATGATTCAGTCACATTTGAATTATGGATTATCTGTAAATATAAAAAAGGAAAGGGAAAACGTAATCGGCATGGAGTTCAATACTTTGCTTATGTTGCTCACAAGATAAAAACAAATTTAGGTTACATCTATCAAGATTATCGAAAAAGATTTGGTATTGAAACTAGTTATCGGCTCAAAAATATTTGTCGAATCAGAACCAATAATAAAAATCCAGTTTTGAGATTATTATTCGTTGGTATATCCTTTCTTCTAGTTAATATTTGGGTTAATCTTCTTTGGCTAAGAATCAGTCGTAAAAGGAAAGGTAGTCGATTAATTTATCGCAAGCTTTTTGCACTCAAACAGATGTTAGCCTTTTTATCTCAAGCTATTGAGCGCAAATATCAAGTAGTTGAAGGCATTTATCTTCCATCAGGTTAGCGTCAACAAATTGTCAATCAGCTAATCATAAGTAATCATTATCTATACTATGTCTGCTGGTTAAAGAATTAGGTCTTAAACAGTATCATAGACTACAAAAATTTTAGCGATCGCTCTTCGAGAAAAAACTTTTTGGTTTACTGGTAAATAGTTTGTGATGGGGGTGAGATTTGAATGAAGAACCAGCTAAACCTGAAGTGGAGGGGGAGGGGCAAATGCGTGTGATTGATGCCTTTAAACGTCTTTATGGTGACAACCTGCACCAGATGGAAGCCATAGATATGTATTTCCTAATATGCCATATCTCTGAAGATTTGCTTAGTTGTCAAAGTCACCGTTGGCACCAGTTTATATCCCGCAAAGCAACTTATTTGCGCGGACTAATTAACCGCAAATCTTCAAGCATTAGGAGTCAAAGTATCAGGGAGGGGAATGAACTTTTGGAAATGCTAGTCCAGGCCGCTATTAAAAAACATGAGGAGTTGGGGATTGAGCGAGAAACCAGGTAAATACAAATGGGTAATGCTAGAGAAAGCTTATTTAAAAGTTTTTCAAATGCCGGTTGCGAAAATAAATGGATTGGATGCGATCAAGACTCGTGGGGAATCCTTGGGGATTTTATTGGAGTTGGTGGGTGCAGCACCTGTTAAAGAGGGAACGGGACGGATTGTACGGTATGATTTGATGCCCTTGGCTGAGGTAGGTCATCCTAGAATTGATGTGTTGGCAAATCTCTCAGGGATTTTTCGGGATAGTTTTGTCAATATTGTTGAGCTGCTCGATGATTTGTTTCGTAGGGCGACTGAGGCAGATGAACCCGAGGAAGAGAATTTTATCCGCAAGCATGGGTTAGCGTTGCGATCGCAAGGGGTAGACAATGTTTCTGCTCGGTTGTTTTCTAATCCAGCCGGGGATTATGGTTCTCTGGTCAATGACCAAGTAGTCGATGGAAATTGGGAATCCGGGGATGAATTAGCGAATACATGGCAAAGCCGCAATGTATTTAGTTATGGACGGCAAGATAAAGGTCAAGCCCGTCCAGAAGTGATGGAGCAGCTGCTACAAAGTACCAGTCGTATAGTCCAGGAAATTGATTCGGTGGAATATGGGCTGACGGATATTCAAGAATACTATGCCAATACTGGAGGCTTGAAGCGAGCAGCCGAGAAGCAAGGGGGTAAGACCGTTAATGCCAGTTTTGTGGAAAGTTTCTCAAAGGATACTACACCCCGGAAGCTAGAGGATTTGTTGCGATTGGAGTATCGGACAAAGTTACTCAATCCCAAGTGGGCTGAAGCGATGGCCAATCAGGGGTCTGGGGGAGCTTATGAGATTTCCCAACGGATGACAGCATTGATTGGTTGGGGGGGTACAGCTGATTTTCAAGATAACTGGGTGTATGACCAAGCAGCAGATACTTATGCCTTGGATGAAGAAATGGCCAAGAGGTTGCGACAGGCAAATCCTGAGGCATTTCGCAATATTGTAGGCCGGATGTTAGAGGCAAATGGACGAGGATTCTGGGAACCGGATCACGAAACCTTACAGAAGTTACGGGAGTTATATGATCTCGCCGATGAGAAGATTGAAGGCGTGACGGCTGTAGGATAAGAGAGTGTGGGGTGACCGAGTGTGGGAATCGAGTGACCATCTTGGTCGTAGTCATCCCGATTCCTAAACCTGAACATCCTTAACTTACTGGTTCACCCTACACTGGTTTACCCTAGATCCGTTTAGCCAATCAATAAGAGTGTGAGTATAGTTCTTTTATCCTAACTATACTCATTCACCAGATTTTATGGCCTTTACCTGAATAGCCTTGTTCGCTAGAGTTTTTAGTTTGCTTTTGTAACTCTTCAGCTAATTTGGCAAATTGTTTCATTTCATCAATTAATGCTGCTGCTCCACTCTTTTGGGTTGTTGATTGTTGGGACATTGATGTTTATCCTGATAATTTTACTTACATTAGCCGCACCGTAGATTTACTCATAGAGGAACTCTAGGAAATTGGCTCTCTATTTTTATATTTCTTGCGACAATAAAAGAATCCGGATTAACTCTGGTATTTTAATATGAAGCGATCGCTAACTAAATAGGCAAGATTATAAAGTTTTTGATTACTATAGCAATAAGCATAATGGTTCGGATTTGATCTGATTTTAAAATTGACAATCAACAATAGTTAATGAACAATGGTCAATTTTTCATTAACCAATGACTAATAATAACCATTCACACTATACTTAGTACCCATGGCAACTGAAATTGAACGGAAATTTCTAGTTAAAGGCGAAGAGTGGCGGAAATTAGGCACTGGTAGTGTTTATCGCCAAGGTTACATTCGTACAACCAACCGCACTACTGTCCGGGTGCGCCTGGTGGGAGATCAAGGATATCTTACTATCAAAAGTCCCAAGGTGGGTTTTTCTAGAAAAGAGTATGAGTATCCTATCCCAGCCTCGGATGCTCAAGAAATGCTCGATACTTTATGTCAGGGTCCATTAATTGAGAAAACTCGTTATAAAATTGAACACGCTGGCTTGATTTGGGAAGTTGATGAGTTTGCTGGGGATAATCAAGGATTAATTTTGGCAGAAGTTGAACTAACTGATGAAAATCAGGAAATTAAACTACCAGAATGGATAGGAATTGAAGTATCTGATGATCCGAGATACTTCAACTCCAATTTAGTTCAGCATCCCTATACTCAATGGTTACACAGAATCTAGGCTATAGGGTGTGGGGTGTGGGGTATGGAACAGAATTTGGATTTATATATCAGGAGTTGTTTTAATCAGCGGCTTCGGGTGCTGGCAAATGGTCTACTAATTGCTCAAGAGAGTCTACATCAATGGCCACATCCATTAACTGTTCTAATTTTTCGACACTCAACCCCTTCACACGAGCTTGAATCTCAGGGGATAGGTCTCCAAAGCGCCTGTGAAGCAATCGTAGCAGCAGTCGCTCAGCTCCTTCCTGACGACCTTCCTGACGACCTTCTAAAATACCTTCCTGACGACCTTCTTGACGACCTTGCTTAATTCCCAACCTTTCGATACTCGTGACATACTTCATGTTGACCTCCTGTTCGTACTGGTTAAGTTCTTGATTAAATGCTTGTTCTAGTCCTGAGGGTAAGTGCATTACCCAGTCAATGAAGTGATACAAGTTTAGGATGTCTTGTCGCTGATACCCTTGCTGGTACAATCGTCTGGTCAGAGCCATTTTCCAGATTTTCCGTTGCTGGCCATCACTGCGAGTATCAACTGCTTTCAGGTGAGCCATGATTACTGTCGCAAAGGGATTGGCACTTTGTTCTAATTCTGGCCACTGCTGTTTGTAGTCTAGCAGTTTCACCATCAAAAAATTGAACTGGATTTTACAGCCCAAGATTTCGCTACTGTATTGGGTTGGTCGCCACTGGGGGTTGGTATCACTCAGGACCGCTAAACTGGCCACTGGTCGATTGTAGCGATCACTAATCCGATGATGGTAGGTGTACATCCGTTTAGCAAACTCCGTCTGTTTTTCGCCTTGGACCTCCACATGAATTAGGATCCAGGCTTCTTGACCATTCTTGAGCCAGACCTTAACCAGTTTGTCAGCCAATCGACGTCCTACTTCCGCGTCTCGCACCACTTTTTGCAGTTCTTTGTCGAGAAACTCACAGGGACGAGACCAGTTGATTTGACTATGAATCTGGGAAAAGCACAGGGCAATGAAGGGCTCAAAGTACCATTCCAGGGTGTCTTTCCAGGGGGAATCATAGTCCGCTGCTGGGTTAATCATTAATTTCCTCTAGCTGAGCTGATTGATCTAATTAATCACCAAACCAACAAAAGCGACTCGTCCTTAAGCTGTAGGATCCATTAATAATCAACCCTACAGGTAACCTTACTGCTTAAGTTCTGCTCTAGCTTTTTTCATTATAATGAGGTACACAAACTCTTTACCTCTTATCCCTGCTCTCTTCTCGCTGCTCTCTGCTCGCTGCTCCCTGCGCCCTAACACCTAAAAATTTGTACCTAACCTAATTTAAAAATTATAGATTTTTTCTTTATAAACACACAAATCACCTGTACCGAAGCTAGCGGCATCAATACCATGTAAAATTTATCAATTTCGACCACTAGCATAAATCAAAGTATTCTATTAAAATTGAGGAATACTAATATCAGTAAATCCCTAAAATAGAGTATAGTCATCGAAAATTTCGAGACTATCCACAATTACAAAGATGCCACGATTAGCTTCAGGATTGACTTCAAAAGTTGGTTCAAAAAATCCCAGTGGTTCTTCTAGGGTAAAGATTACTGCCTCTAGCCCTTCTACTTGGCCATCATCCGCCACAGCCAAGCTAACCGTTGCATCTTGTTCTGTAATATTAATCGTAAAACCGAATAAATCTGATGCTACCGGAGGTACTACTATTTCTCCTCCTGTTACTGCCAAAGATTCCAGATCGAATTCTAGTATTTCAGGAGCAGTGACGGTTACGGTTACCCCTTCTACTGGTGGAGCTTCACTCAGGCTAAGGTTAACATTAGCAACAGTTCCCTCAGATTCGATTAATAGTTTAGGAGAGGTACTTAGGCTAACTTCTGGTAAAGAATCTGGACTATCTTGAATAGGGATAACTTTGGGAGTATCCCGAATTAGAAACGTGCCACGATTAGCTTCAGGATTGACTTCAAAAGTTGGCTCAAAAAGTCCCAGTGGTTCTTCTAGGGTAAAGGTTACTTCCTCTAGCCCTTCTACTTCCCCATCATCCGCCACAGCTAAGCTTACCGTTGCATCTTGTTCTGTAATATTAATGGTAAAACCGAATAAATCTGATGCTACCGGAGGTACAACTATTTCTCCTCCTGTTACTGCCAAAGATTCCAGGTCGAATTCTAGTATTTCCGGAGCAGTGACGGTTACGGTTACTCCCCCTACTGGTGGAGCCTCACTCAGGCTAAGGTTAACATTACCAACAGTTCCCTCAGATTCGATTAATAGTTTAGGAGTGGTACTGAGGCTAACTTCTGGTAAAAAAATTGGACTATTTTTACTATTATTGGGTTTAAAATTATTGGCTTTGAATGCTTCTTTTAAGACTATGTTCAGTGTCATGTTTTTCCATTATTTGAGAGTACGTCATGCCACAGCCATAATCGAGTTAAACGAAAGAAAAATTATCTGCACCCAAGCTAGTTTGACCAGTACCCTCTCAATTTGCTAAATCTTAATAGTAGCAATTACGGTATGGTTTTATTGTTGGCTGATACTGACTTCTTAAAAGCCAATTATCAAACCAGCAATTCGAATCCAATTTTTTCTCTTCGTAAAATCTTTAACTATATTAGCAAATTTAAAAATTTATGCAACCCCAATTCATAATTAGTGTGAAACTGGGCTACTAGGAATGGTTTTGTTAGCACCAGAAGTAACAAATATCCCTTAAAAAGCTTATAGTCAGAGGTGCAAGTCAGAAGTCAGAAGTCAGAAATCAAAAGTAAGCTAGCACTAGATTTCGGAGTTTAGAAATATCCTAATCTTAATGTGTAGTGCTATATATCTATTAGTAAAAATATCTTACCGTTTGGTATAGATAAAAAATCCAAAGCATTTTTGTTGGAAGGACCAAAGCCAATAGTTATCAAGCAAATAGGGCAAGCTTGATATTTTCGGTAGGTTTTTGAGGTGCGGACTTAGTTACTATAGCGCAATAGTTTTGCTATCAACCTTTAGTTAGCCAACCAAAGTAATCTAGCCACTTTTTTGGCTAGGATCTTAATAATAATGGGGGCGGTGGGACTTGAACCCACACGACCGTTTAAGGTCAACGGATTTTCATTCTCCCGCAGCTTTCGCTACTGCCATAGCTGGCTCTTGAGAATTGGACTCTCTCTTTACCCTCGGCTTTACGTTAGGGTAGCTCCCGTCGAGTCTCTGCACCTTCCGAGAGGTTTTCCCGGCTTGGCTCAGGATTGCCTTATCTGTTACCAGACTTAGGTTTCCCTGAATTTGAGAGCATTCACATGACAGATTTCTCTATCAGTGCTCAATTTCCTTAAGTCCGTAGCGTCTACCATTCCGCCACGCCCCCTAGTTGATATCACATAGCGGTGGGTTTTTGTTTACCCATCAACCACTGTGATTTCACTGTTATCTATTTAACCATGAAGTGAGCCTACTATGCAAGTATAGTATTGAAATTTTTGAAATTTTTAAGAGGCGGCAAAGTCTGGCTCTGGGAGAACACAGGGCAGGATGTTGGACCTAAGGTAGTATAGTAGGGTTGAGCGGTTGACCTGCATGTCACGCTACGCGAACGCATTTTTTTCTTCTGTGTCCGAAACCAAAATTCTATGATTACTGCGATACTATACCTGTCTTTGGCAGGAGCCTACTTATTGGTATTCCCTCTCGCCATCTATCTCTACCTACAGAAACGGTGGTACGTTTGTAGCTCCTTCGAGCGGGGCTTCATGTACTTCCTGGTCTTCTTATTCTTTCCAGGTTTATTACTCTTCAGTCCAATCTTAAACCTCCGCCCCAAGCGGCGTCAGCCACAAGGGTAAGTCAGTATAGGGTACCTAAATGAATTGTGAGAATTTTTGTTCCCTGCTCCCTGTTCCCTGTTCCCTGTTCCCTGTTCCCTTTGCTATAGTAATTCATGCGACGAATTGACGCGATTGGAATTGCCCTTGGTATCTTTGCTACTGGCGGCATAGCCTACTTGATATTTCAGCTCGCTGGGTACGATCACATCAAAGCCGGGATTTGGAGTCAAGTCCTCTTGGTTGGGGGGTTATTTGGGTGGGTGCTAACCTACTTGTTTCGAGCCTTCACCCAAACCATGACCTATAACCAGCAGGTGAAAGAGTATAAAGATGCTGTCCTGCAAAAGCGACTCGAAGAAATGACACCAGAAGAACTTGCCCAACTCCAAGCAGAGGTGGAACAGGAAAGGCGTTTGACCAAGGAAGAGGGCGATTCCTCCATATCCCCCCTTAAGCAGGAGGGGCAGGGGCAAAACTAGATTACGAATCACCAATGACAAAAATTTCCGATTGCTTCGGATCCCTGAGATCTAACTCCCAGTGTGCTCTGATTCCTTTTATTACCGCTGGGGATCCCGATTTAGAAACCACAGCCAAAGCCTTGCGGGTACTCGACCAATCCGGTGCTGACATCATTGAACTGGGAGTACCCTATTCTGACCCCTTGGCCGATGGTCCAACTATCCATGCTGCTGCGACTAGAGCATTACAAAAAGGTGTGCAGTTGGATGATGTCCTGGCAATGGTAAAAGACGTTAGCCCAGAGATACAAGCGCCAATTGTCCTATTTACCTACTACAATCCCATTCTCAACCGAGGGATTAATTCCTTTTTAGAGCAGATTGCTGAAGTGGGGGCGAAAGGGTTAGTGGTGCCTGACTTACCCCTGGAAGAAGCTCAAATATTGCTGAAACCTGCAGCAGAGCTAGGGATTGAAGTGATATTGTTAGTGGCACCAACTTCACCAACAGAACGGATTGAAGCGATCGCTAAACAGTCTCAGGGCTTTATTTACCTAGTCAGTGTTACCGGTGTCACCGGGATGAGAACTCAGCTGCAATCACGGGTAAAAGACTTACTCAATCAGATGCGTGGTGTAACTGATAAGCCCATTGGGGTTGGCTTTGGGATCTCCGAGCCACAACAAGCTAAGCAGGTCAAAGATTGGGGTGCAGATGCAGTGATTGTAGGTAGCGCTATCGTAAAGCGTTTGGCAAATGGGACCCCATCAGAAGGCTTGTCAGCCATTGGGGACTTTTGCCAAAGCCTGAAATTAGCCATTACACAGTGAAGCCATGGGTAGTAAGTAGGGCTTGGCACTTACTGTCTAGGATACCGATCAGAAACTACTGATCGGATTAATCCTTTCCAAACACTGTTACGAAATCCTCTTTCATACTGATAACTGTCCAACCACGAGCCTCGGCCTCCCGCAGAGCATTCTCGGCACCTGTATCATATACATATTCGCGGGGATCATCGTGGTGAACCAGCATCATCAAAGCTGGCCCCTTCTGCTCGTCAGTGTACTGAAGCATTTCTAAATCACCATCGGAATTACCAATGGTCATAATTGGTTTTTTACCAATGTAGCGGTCAATGTCCACTACTTTACCTTCGTTATTATTAATGGGTTTGACCAATATTGGCGTCTTAACCAAAACATGAGAGCCATCGTCTTTAGTAATAAACTTGGTTTGGACAGTCGTACCAATAATATTTTCAGGGGGAACACCGTAGGCATCTTCGGCATAGGAGCGAATGAAATCAAGTCCCGCCCTAGAACAAATATAAACCTTGAAATCATTACTCCTGAGATAATTGACCAGTTCAACCATGGGCTGGTAAGTAACCTTTATGTATGGCACTCCAAAGTCGGGATGCTTTGAATTATCCAGAAAGAACCTCGCCTTCTGTTTATAGTCTTCCGGTGTTAATCCCTGCAGTTTGAGGTCTTCAAAAATGGCATTCCTTTTAGTGGAAAAGGCATTCCCTAGCATGTCTTTGATAAATAACCCGTAAATATTTTTTGGTTTTTCAGTCCACAGGGTTCCATCATTATCAAAGACCGCTATGCGTCCGCTAGGACGAACGTAGTTATCACTGTTGGGATTGGTAACCTCTTGCACAAATTCAAAAATCCTTTGCTTAGCCGCACCCTGATTCCAAGAGACTAAGGGGTCATAGTCCGCAGCAGCAGAGGGACATCCAAAAAAACCTCCTAGGCAAAACACTGATAAGAGAATCGATAGGAAAACTAAGAACGTTCTTTTTTTCATGATTAAGGCTTTTCGGGTTTAATTGCTGATCCGCTTCAAGGCAAACAAGGCTATTTTTACCGAGCAAACCAATCTTGTCAATATAGCGCTACCTGCAAGGGCTTTAGGCATGCATGCTAGAGGCAAAAGTTGACGTGCATTAGCGCACCGAGGGAGTAGGTTTTTACATTTATAGTCAGCTGATTGCTGTTCGCGCAGCGANTTAGGTCGGAAGCATCATAATCCTCCTATCTGGATAGATAACCATTGGCATGATTTTCAAGTTACGTTACATCTTCGCGCTCAACGTAATCCATCTGATATGTATGGATTAGATATGGTCGAGATGGAACAGCGATTACAGGAATGGGGAGAGCGTTTACCTATAATTGTCAACGATTGTCCCCTATGTCCTGGAGGAACGACTGAAGAACTCTGTTGCTATTTTGCTTCTATTCCTTTAGAGACTCATGTGACATTAATTCGAGTTTCCGTCGCTGAAAATTCAGAACAACTCACTTATCTATCCATTAGCTAGGATTTAACAATGCTGGTTTCCGTTCTACTAAACTTACCCAAACTTACCCATACACGATAACCTCCGGTTAAGCGTATCTTAAATGATGTACCCATTGATAGGTATGTGCGCATTACCACTGATGCATTTCGGGAACTTGTGGATTTGGTCGGTGGGCTGGAAGTGTTTGTACCGGAGAGGATGGAATATGTAGATGTCACTCAGAAACTGGAAATTGATTTAGAACCAGGGTGGCAAACCTTGAATGGAGACCAAGCCGAACAATTTGCTCGATACCGAAAAGACAATGGTGATATTGCTCGGATACAGCGGCAGCAGATCTTACTCAAGGCCCTGCGCCAGCGTTTAGTTACTCCCAGTGTGGTGCCTCGTTTGCCAAAAATCCTGCGAGTGATGCAGCAGTATATTGATACTAATCTCAGCTTAGAGGAAATCTTGGCACTGGTCGGTTTTGGTCTAGATGTTGGTAAAGATAATATCAGAATGGTACTCTTGCCAGGTCGATTCAGCAACGCTGATGAATACATTGCCAGTTACTGGCTGATGAATTCACGAGGGCGAGACCGAGTGATGAGTGAGTATTTCGAGCAAGAGCCCAAATACAAGAGTTCATTAAGGCGCCGCAGTTCACCCCATCGGGTCAGAATTGCGGTTCAAAATGCTACCGATGACCCAGAACTTGGTCGCCGTGTTGCCCGGTACTTAGCCAGAAATGACTTCTACAATGTCTATTATGTCTCAGATTGGCCTGACCGCTTGTCCCAGACTGAGATTATTGTTCAGCAAGGGGACATAAAAACAGCAGATATTGTCAAAAAAGTCCTGGGACTAGGTAGAGTAGAAGCATCCTCTACTGGTCATCTCAAATCTGAGCTGACGATTCGAGTCGGTGAAGATTGGTTAGAGAGGGAGTTTTAGGCTTTAAGTTTTAAGGAGTCAGGTTGACGAGTGATTAGGGTGATTTGGCGACGCTTATTGGGACTAATTTTAGTTCTTGTTATGGCTTGGCTATGGGTGCTTTTATCGGCTACTCCTGCCTATGCTCAGGAGAATACAGTAAATTATTCTCTTACAGATTTGAGTTATGATGACTTTTCCAATCTGAATTTAGTTGGTGGCGTATTTGCAGGGGCTGAAATGCGAGGCACAAACTTCCAAGGTGCTGACCTGAGTGAATCTATCTTGACCAAGGGCAATTTATTGAAAGCCAATCTCAAAGGTGCAAACTTGACTGATTCTTGGGCAGATCGGGTAATTTTAGACCAAGCTATTTTGACCAATGCTATTTTGACCGATGCAATGATGATTAGCACCAGGTTTTACGATGCCGAGATAACTGGTGCTGATTTTACGGGTGCCGATATTGACCGCTATCAGATTAAACTGATGTGTGAGCGTGCTACTGGGGTAAATCCTGTAACTGGTATCTCGACACGGGATAGTTTAGGCTGTCCCTAGGCTTAAGGAGTTGAGCTGGGCTAAGGGGTTCCAGAGCAGGATGTCTTGTAATAATTGCTGATAACCAGCCACATTGGGATGGAGACCATCTGGAGATAGGTGGTCAGAGCACCAATCATAACCACGGGACGTCCATAAGTCAAAAACGTCCAGATAGGGAATTTGACGCCTCAGACACGCAAGGCGAGTTGCTTCTTTGTAGTAGTACTGGTCAGCATGATTGTAGTAAAGACAATCGAGAAAGGGCATTTTCCTTTCATCCACTGGTACCATACCCACAAATAGCACTGGACAGAGTTGCTGGGCTAGCTCGAGCAGATGGGCTAGTTCTTCCTGGAAACTATCAAAATTAGTAAAATTCTTGCCATCGGGGCGTCCTAAACGGGCTGAATCGTTAACGCCCACCGATAAAATAATGGCATCTGGTACACGGTTTCTGAGTTCACCACGACTGCGAAATTCATGCTCTAGTCGCGTGTGGACTTGGGTAACCCCATCACCCCGAACTCCTAAATTGTAGAGTACATGACCAGGACTATCGGGTAACATCCACTGACGTCGCAGTCGCTCTACCCAACCGCCACCTTCTGGGTCTCCAAATCCATAGATCAGACTATCTCCAAGGACAACGAACTTCAGGGGAGTTATTTGGCGCTGATGGAATGACTCCAAGCTAGGAGCGGCAAGTGTTTGCATAGACAATATTTATTTGGCCAGATAATTGTTAACAACTCGACACACTCAAGATAGCTTAGCAATGGTATGATTTTTTGTATACGTAAAAGGTCTATGTACCACAGGAGTGAATCAAAGTACTCTCACCCCTAAGGTTCACCCCTAAGGTTACCCATCAATGCGATCGCATCCAACCGATACCATTGACAGATGCCATGTACAGACTCCATTTACACAGGAATTACGCATTGCCCCCTAGAGCTCTCTTGCCTTGGGGAACTTTAGTCAGTAGTAACTCCCATAGCAAGAAGGGTTAAGGGGGGAAAACCAACTAAACTCCGTAAGTCCTATTACAGATACAATTTATACATAATCCCATTTACACATAAGTAGGCTGGGAGAGTTTGGTAGAACTTCCCAGCCTTGGTTAGATATATAGTTTCGGTATAGTTAGTAGGTTAGGTATAGATAGTACAAATTGACTGTTCTTTCTTATTATTGTCATAGATACCAAGCAATGTAAGTAGAAATCCCCCAACTTCACAAATTCTTTCACTTTTTGATGGTATATTATTAACCTCAAGAAAAATTTTGTGACTTGTATCAAGGGAAACCCCTAGTTTAGAAGTGAAGTATGCTAGGGTAGAGGGGGCGATACTGATTTTAAGTAGAGATAGCAAAACCTGATAAACCTTATGCTGCACAAAAGCTATAACTTTGATTCAATCGACATTCTGCAACGGACGGAGCAGCTAGTAAGTGCAGCGTCTAATCGTTACAGGATCACTGTACAACTGGCTAACCGTGCCAAGCGCCGTCGCTTCGAGGATTTTGAAAGTCTAGATGAGCCATCCATGAAGCCAGTGCTGCGAGCAATTGTTGAGATGTCTGATGAACTGACCCAGCCAGAGATTATTGCGGACTAAGTTATCGTACTGAGTGAGTCAGGGGGCGAGAGCGTCAGGGGCAAGAGTAGTTAATTACCTAGTTTCATCCCAAGGTTAATTACCTAGTTTCATCCCAAGGTTGTGTCGGAATGTTCCATAGCCGTCTCCAAGCAATGTACAAGACTAAAGGAATTAAACTAGCGCTAGGTTTAGCTCTTACCACTATGACCAGTGGTTTACTATTGCTGTGGGAATCCCACGAACAAGCGCCTGGTGTCTTCCAGCTCCTAGGAGCACAGCCTGCTGTGGCTCAGTTTTTTATTCCCCCAGAGATTAGTAAGGTAGTATATCACCGTTTACCAGATTTACCACAAGAGAATCAATACATTAGTAAAGAAAGCGGTGAAGTCGCTGCGAATAATACCCTGGTTAACCGCTTAATTCGGTATCACGTCTATGGGAAAAAACGGTTGCCCAATTACCGTTTTGATTGGAAATTGACCATGGCTGACTATCTAGGTGCATACGATTACCTAGAAGCATCCCAGTATCCCAGTGGGGATACTTTAACCGAAAATCCCATGGAAGGGGATATTGCAGCGATAGAACAATTAACTCGTGCCGAACGGGATGCACTAGTAAGCGTTTTAGTTAGCCTATTCAATCCCAATCGCACCGAAACTGTGGCACCAGAGTCGAACACACAACCATCACCTGGTACAACCTCCAATCCTACATCACCTGCCACAACCTCCAATCCTAGAAGAGGAGTATCTTTACCTCAACCAGGAGATGCTCAGTTACTTAAACCTAATTGACTTGTCGATGAATTAGTCAGAATCAGGTTTATGGAACGTGTTGTTAAACATGGAGAAGGCTGGCGTATTGGTTGGGATCCTGAGGCTCCTAACTATAAAGGTTTAGTGGGTGGTGAAGACTGGGCATTTGAACTAACGGAGTCGGAGTTGAATGATTTTTGTCGCTTGTTGCTGCAATTAGCTCAGACTATGAGTGAGATGGCAAGTGAGTTGATGGACGAAGAGAAAATCACTTGCGAAGCAGAAAGCGATTGGCTGTGGATGGAGGTAGAGGGCTATCCTTCTGCTTATACCCTACGCTTGATTTTGAATCAGGGACGCTGTTGTGAGGGGAGCTGGGTGGCAACAGCGGTTCCAGGGTTGCTAGCAGCAGCTAAGTCTCTGAAAGTTTTTTAGTGTAGTTGTTCAAATATCGAATAGTGTGGTATAGTAAATAAGGTTTTCCGGGGCGTAGCGCAGCTTGGTAGCGCACCACTTTGGGGTAGTGGGGGTCGTGGGTTCAAATCCCGCCGCTCCGATTCATTTCAGAAATCGGGTATAATCGTCAGACCGAGTTTGTCACTGTTGTCTGATTAGTGTGATCTCGACAAAGTATCTGTGAAAAACTAAAAAAGCTATGTGAGCAATCATCCTTAGCTAAAAGGACGAGCTACTAAAGCATACTGAGCATACTTCTTAGGATTTAGGGCTTAAAGTGGGAGTGATTGATGCAACTAAATATTTACCATTTGACCTCAGAATTAATCAAGATGATATCAAGGGTTTAGGAACTAAAATGCGTACCAAAATAAAATATGTTCTAACACAAATTGATGGATTAAATAAAAAAGAAAAGCTTGAGGTTTTTTATTATTTAGACCAGCGTATTAAAACAGAATTAGAACATGATAAAAATCAATATAATGACTCAGATTATGAAAATTTACTCCAGTATATTACTGATAATTCAGATAAAGAATGTAAACGACCTCTGGGAGAGTTTAGAGGAATTGCACCAAACTTGTTAGAAGGTCAAGATGCTCAAGAATGGGTCAATGAGCAGCGTTAAACAGCATGCATTGAAATGCCCCCGCCAACTACAAGCCAGTAGGGTGTGAAGCGCAACAGCATAAAGCACTGAAAATTTCGATAATTAAGATAAGATATGGATTGAAGTGCGTTAGTATAACAATGAATTAATCCCCATAAAATTCTTCATCTAATAGCTGTTCAATTGTAAAAGGACATTGATTGGGATAGTCTTCAGGGTTGGGCTTACGAATGCCAAAGCTGGCTTTTTTACCTTCTTTTATAGCTAACTTGCGACCATCTTGATAAGCTTTAGCGATTGCTTCTTCTAAATAACGTTTAAATGAAGGACTGTCTTGTAAATCTTTTTGGATACGAAACCGATGTTCTGTGACTGAACTATACCAACTTCCTTTCATGGAATCAGGAGCGTCAGTTTGAACAATTATTTTGAGTAAATGGGCAATCAATATAGTTAAATTGCTAATGAATGCTCGCTTTTCAGCCTTTCCCATGTCCTCTAACTCAAGCAGCAAATTATCCCAATCAATTGCCGATAAATTTCTAGCTTTTATTTGTTCAACGATGATTTCTCGCCAACGATTAAAATCTTGTTCATACATATAGCAAAGGGAATAGGGAACAGGGAACAGGGGACTAGGGAGCAGGGAGCAGGGAGTAGGGAGCAGAAGATGTCTTAAGCTTTACTTCGACTGCTATAGGCTATCTAGACAAAGACAAGCGGAATCTGGGTTTAAGAAGTTGCAATCATGGTAAACCCCAAGGGGATCTTAATTTGCGATGAAGCCAAGCTTCCGCGCTTATGCGATCGCACTATATTTGCGAACGCACTATAAAAGACCTGCAAAAAAGTTGAGACTTTAGCGGACTGGAACCCCAATTTTCGGCAGACTACGAGCAATAATAACTAAGTGATCGCCAGATAGTAGTGTTTGATCTTTAGGGGGATTAATTAGGGTTTCCCGATTTCCATTGCTATGGCGCTCTATTGCAATCAACGTTGTATCAAACTCCTCTTTCAACAGCCGAGCAGCTTCCCAAAACGAAATGTCAACCCACTTCTGTGGTAAAACAATTTTGTAGAACTGGTTTCCCACTTGTACAGTTAGCAACTCTGCTAGCACATCTACAGCTCCTAGGTTCCGAGCTGAGGTAGCAATTAAGTGACTGGCTAATTCATCAACAACAATCACATCTTCAACTCCCGCTACTCGCAGTTGGACATTGTTTTTCCGGTCAAGGAGTTGAGCACAGGTGTAGATTTCGGGTTGGAGTTTTTCAATGGTCAAGGCCGCTAGGACTGTTCGTGCATCCCGGTCTTGATCACTTCGAGGACGGGTAGAATCAGCAAGGAGGATTGCCCGTGAGGCATGATAGATCCCCACACTTTCGAGTACATCAATAGTCGTGTAATCACCAATATAGAAATATATTTGGGAACGATTCACTCCCTTGAGTTCCCACTCTGGTGTGTCGGTAAACTCTGCCACAACCACCATTGGATAGTGCTTTAGGTCAGAGTCTGCCTGGAGTTCCTCAATCAGTAGGTGACCACCTCGGTTCCAGCCGCAGATAACAATGTGATTGCGCAGTTCATCCAGTTCCAAGTATTTCACCTCCATCACTGTTCTAAGTCGTTGCACCATCACTGCTGACACTACACCGGTGAAGACGGCAAACATAGTTAATCCGCCAATGACTACCATCAGGGTAATCAAACGTCCAGCATCAGTCTGGGGTTCACCACCAATGGGTTCTCCTGAGATTAGGGTAAAAAAACTCCACCATAAAGAGTCTCTTAGGGAAGCAAATGACTCATTCTGTCCTCCCTCCAGCAGATAAATCCCTAAAGCACCGACTAATGTAATTAAGCCGATAATCAGAAAAACTCCAATCTGAGCACTAATACTAGCAGCGAGAGAGGAAGAGATGCGGTTGAGGTTACGGTTTACCAAAATTCCGACTCTGAGCAGCCTTAACATCCGTAACACTCGCAATAAGCGGAATGCCCGTAACAAAGGCAGCACTGCAATAATATCCAGCCAGTAGTGACGCAAGAACCGACGTTTGTTTCTTGCCACTAGGTAGCGGATAGTTAGTTCTACGATAAATATGCCCGTCAGTAGCTCTTCGCTGACATAGACCAGTCCATATATGAAACCTGCACCCTCTAGACTTATTTCAAGAACCACTAAAACTACCGAAAGTAGAATTAGCACAATGAGGGTGAATTCAGTTTGGGGAGCGTGAATGAACTGGTCAAGACGGGACTTGAGGGTTGATGACAAGTTAAAGTATTCTATATTAAATGGAATTTATTCCATTTAATATTAAGAATGTTTAATGTCCAATTTCCACAGGTTTTATCCTAGCCAGTTCTACTACCCTCGGAAACTCTTAAGAGTCAGTATCAATTAACTCAATCTTCCTACCAGCCGGAGGATTAAACCTAGGTGGCTCTAGCTGAGTCGGTGGTTTTACAATACCCGATGGTGAGATAACTTCCGGTGGTGGAACCACAATTGGGTAGGAGCGAGCTGGTGGTGATGGTGGTTTTACCACTGATGGTGGAGAGGGAGCTGGTTTCGGGATCACCACTTGTGGGGGAGATGCAGGGGGAACCGGTCTTGGTCGTCTTACGGGTACAGGAGGTGGGGGAGGTGGAGCTAAAATCTTGCGCCATGATTGAATTTGCCGTTGGGCTTCCTGGTAAGGGCGAGTACCAGACGGAACTATGTTTGCGATCGCAATGGATTCAGAGAGGTTATAGGCAGAACGACTTCTGGCTATGGATAGGATTTTGTAACTCCAGCGATTGACTACTGTTCTCGCCTCGCTACGGGATTTGGTTGAGGTTGGCACTTGCCTAGCTACTCGAATCGCTTTTCTTAGGGCTTGTGGAGTTCCAGCCTCAGCAATTTGGTAAGCTTCCCGTAAACGCTGCTGACCCTCTAGTTCTAACTTCCAGCTTCTGACTTTGCTTTGGGCTTCATTGTACAGAGCCCGACCTGACTTAATTTGTTCGGCAGTTGCCACGGCGGCATATAGATCACCTCGGATTGCCAGAGTGCGTGCTTGGTCTAAATAAGGTTGGTCTTCTTGCTGCTGGATACTTCTAGACCACTGATTAATTTTACTTTGAGCTTCCTGGTAAAGACTACGACCTCGGGAAATTTTACGGGCTTCTTGAACAGCAGCTTGCAAAGAATCAATGTTCCCATAACTAGCCAGTTGTGCTGCCCGCTCCAAGAATGGTCTGTCTTCGATCAGCTGAATTTGACTAGTCCAATCTCGAATTTCCCCCCGTGCTTCCTGATAGCGGGGATTACCACGAGGGATCTGTTCCACTTCAGCCACTGCCAGTCTTAAGTCACTAGGTAAACCCGAGGTAGCATAGGTTCGGGCTCGCTCTAGTCGCGCCACATCTTCTACTTCTCGTTGCCAACGGCTAATTAATTGCTGCCCTTTCTTATATAGCGGACGTTCTGAGTCGAGCTTTTGGGCAGATGCGATCGCTTCTTCTAAATCCCAGGTTGTACCGGACTCAGCACGAGATAGGGCATGAGCTAGGTCAATTAAATCAGATTTGAGTTCAGGTACTTTAATCGTTTCGGGAAGTTTATAGGCAATCTCAAGAACTTCCGACCACTTCCCTTCCTCTAGCTTGTTCTGAGCAATCTCCACCAGCTTGTTGCCAGAGTCTTTAATTAAATCCTGAGCTTCTTTGTAAGCATAACTTTGCTCTGTGATTTCCTTAGCTTTTTTAATAGCTGCCAGGATCTTCTCTATATTGCCACTTCTACTCAGCTCAAAAGCTTTATCCAGCTTAGCCGAGTCTTCCCGTCCCATCTTAATCTTATCTGTTAGCTGGTTATACTTAGCCGTAGCCCAGTAGTCATTGTCCACATAGGTCAATCGTACTGCTTCGCGAAATGCTAAGTTCCAGTTTGATAACCTCAACTGTTTTTCTGCTTGATCATAAACTCCCTCTGCCCTTGACCAGATTTTCTGCCAACGTTTTACCCGTTTTTCTACTATCGCCCCAGCTACGGATTTTGAAGGAATACGTTTAGCAATCTTAAGAGCTTCATTGAGCTGACCAGCTTGAAATTTAGCTTCTCCAATCTCCAGGATTACCTGTGACCACTCTTCGATATGTTCGTTAACTTGTGGGCGTAACGGGTGGTCTTCGGGCAGGGCATCCACTAATGCGATCGCTTTTAGCAACTGGGGCACAGTTTCCTGATTTGCTGCCACCTGAGCACAAGATAGGCGCATCGATGCTGAAGCCGTTGGCCAAAACACAGCACGGCAGTTTGGTACAGCTGGCAACCTTAACAACATCATTGCTGAAGCAAATCCCGCACTACCGAAAAGCAACACAACTAAGGCTGACCAAAACTGCCAACTGCGAGGCAACAGGTTTTTTACTCCAGTCGTTTTTCCTGAGGGAGCTTGTCTACCGGTAGTTTGTGCTGTGTTTAATCGAGAGTTAGCTACTGGTTGACCAACCCCAAATTTTTCTGATTGCTGGGGGGGCTGTGTCGATGGGTTTCCTCGGTTAGGATAGTTTACATTCGGTTGAGTAACCGGTTCGCTATGGTTAGGTTGCCATCCATTAAACTTACCTGAACTTGAACCATTTGACGTTGGCCAACGGTCTGGAAATTCTCTATTTCTGGTCATAATTCACTTCCACACTCCCTACACCGGAAGACAGCAGGTTGTTTACAGCAACCTCAGTTGTTGAGATTTTACCCACCTTACACATATAGAGTCTACACCCTATCTTATAGTAGTGTTCTTAGAATTCTGGTTGAGTTTATATACTGATCCATATTTCTTGCAATCCTTTACAAGTCAGGATTCTAATCTTCCAGTTACTGTAGGAAGTCCAGTAGCTACTCAATTTACAATTCTTTTATCAATTGAGAGAGTTGATCAGGATTGGCATGATAGACCTCTGAGCAAAAATGACAAGTTGCCTCAGCGCCACCGTCTTTTTCAATCATATCCTGAAGTTCCTCTTTTCCGAGCATTTTCAGAGCCCCCAACATCCGGTCAAAGGAGCAACCACAGTAAAAATGCAGCATCTGGGTTTCTGGAAAAATCCTTAGCTCCATATCCCCCAACAACTGTTCAAAAATCTCTGGTAAGGTCTGGTTAGCTTGGAGTAGCGGTGTAAAGCCTGATAGTTTGCTAATGCGAGATTCCAAAGTTTGAACTAAAGCCTCATCCGTTGCTGCCTTAGGCATAACTTGGATTAAAATACCCCCAGCCGCAGTGACCCCTTGAGCACCTACAAACACACCAACCACCAGCGCTGACGGGGTTTGTTCCGAATTTAGCAGATAGTTAGCGATGTCATCACCTATTTCACCAGAAACCAACTCTACTGTACTCGAATAGGGATAGCCATAACCCACATCCCTAACTACATATAGGAAACCATCCGTACCAACAGCACCACCCACATCTAATTTGCCTTTCTTATTTGGTGGCAGTTCCACCTCTGGGTTGTCTACATAACCTCGAACGTTACCATCTAATCCTGCATCCACCATAATTCCACCCAGTGGACCATTGCCGTTGATACGAATATTGACCCTCGACTCGGCTCGCTTCATACTAGAAGCCAGAAGAAGACCTGCAGACATGGTACGACCTAGGGCAGCCGTTGCCACATAGGATAGTTGGTGACGTTGTCTAGCTTCTTCGGTTAGGCGTGTAGTAATCACACCAACTGCGCGAATACCCCCTGAAGCTGCTGTGGCGCGAATTAACTGGTCAGCCATAGAAAACTCTTACACTTCTTAATATAATTAATGTTTATTTTACAAAGTATTGAGAAAGTATCGAGCCACTTGCTTGCCCTCTCCCTTTAGCCGAGGGTTCAAAACAACAGACGGGATTTATCCCATTGGTTCATTCACACTAATCACAAATATTTCCTACGAATAAGGACGATAAATACCAAAATGCTAGGAATCTTTCAAAAAAGTCATCTGAGGATTGAAGTCGAAGCACCACAAAATGTTATCCGGGACAGTCTGCTCTATACTGCGCAACTGCACCAGTGGTTGTGGCCGGAGAATTTATCTTCCGAGTTACCCGAACAGCTAGATTTAGGATTGACCTTTACCTCTTCCATCGGGCCAGTAGCAGTACAACACAAAGTTGAGCTTGTTCAGCCGAACTGTTTAAGACTGCTCTTGAGTCAGGGAATTGATGGTTATCATGAATGGTATTGGGGAGATGGTTGGGTACAATCTCGCCTAGAAGGGGTGTCTTTGTTACCATTGAATTGGGGTCAAACCTTAAGTTTGCTGAGGCTACGTCAGTTTGTAGAGCAGCATAGAGCCTCTGACTCCTAACGTAAAAATTGATCTAAAGCCGCTTTCAACTCCTCAATTTCTACCTCAATGTTGCCCTGCTCAGCGGCTCGACCGATACACTCGCTTAAATGTTCATCCAGGATAATTCGTGCCACTTTATCCAAAGCCCCTCGAACTGCAGCAATCTGTACCAAAACATCAGGACAGGGGCGACTTTCTTGCACCATAGTCTTAATCCCTCGAATATGCCCCTCGATTCGAGACAGGCGATTGATAATTCGCCTCAGAGATTCTTCATCATGGACGTGACCATGGGTATTTTCACTATGGTTGTGATTCAGTTCTTGAGTCAGGGCATATTCCCTATCTTTCGCGATCATAGCGGTTTTATTAGTTTTCTTAGTCCAAGGTTAACCAACTTCGAGGGGTATATCATTATTGATAATTATTAAGCTTAACTTGTTGGGCTCTCAAGGGCGCGAGGGATTGCTCGCGCCCTTGGGTCGCACCCCCTGGAACTACCCTAGGTCGTACTAACGTCATAGAACTAACTCTCACCCATAGCGATTAGATGCTTGTAGCAACTAATCCACAATCCTAAAAATCTGCCTCGAAACCCAATCCTGGCTATGGGTGGGAGGAATATCAGGGAAGCTAAACTTGAGTTAGGGGTTAATGCTAAGGGTCAGCAACAACTGACTACTAACCACTAGCCAAAGCCAAGTAAATCCCATGGGTTTTAGGTCGTGGGATTGGCTTAGCAATACTATTCCCCAAAATTAACCAGAAGAATACGATAATACTATGTCATCAACTAAATTTTCGATTTGGCTTCGCTCAATTAGTAACTATCTCTTGGCTATTTTACTTGGAGTCTTATTGACAGTTGGCGTTTATCGTGTATCTCCCTCCAAGGCTGCTCCTGTACCCAGCACAGACTCAGTAACTCCGCCACTTATTGCCCAACAATTCCTGAGTCCACAGCAAGCTAATAATAGCAGTTTTGTAACAGCAGCGGTGAATCGGGTTGGAGCAGCAGTGGTGCGCATTGACACCGAGCGCACAGTTTCCAGGCGCGTTGATCCTTTTTTGGATGACCCCTTCTTCCGGCGCTTTTTCGGTGATGACTTTTCATCCCAAATGCCCCAACAAAGACGTTTACAAGGTCAAGGCTCTGGCTTTATTATTGACAACAGTGGCATCCTACTGACCAATGCCCATGTTGTGGAAGATGCAGATAAAGTAACCGTTACCCTCAAGGATGGGCGCAAGTTTAATGGTCAAGTCAAGGGTGTGGATGAATTCACCGACTTAGCTGTTGTCAAAATTGACGGTACTTCCTTACCGATTGCCTCTCTAGGGGATTCGGGTCAAGTTCAGGTTGGAGATTGGGCTATTGCTGTTGGTAACCCCCTCGGGCTAGATAATACAGTAACTCTGGGAATTGTCAGCACCATTGGACGCTCCAGTGCTCAGGCAGGTATTCCTGACAAGCGACTAGACTTTATTCAAACCGATGCAGCTATTAATCCTGGAAATTCTGGTGGTCCGTTGTTGAATGCGACAGGAGAAGTAATTGGCATCAACACTGCTATTCGGGCTAATGCCATGGGAATTGGTTTTGCTATTCCCATCAACAAAGTCAAAGAGATTTCCAACAAACTAGCCCAAGGGCAAAAAGTTGTCCATCCATATATCGGCGTTCGGATGACAACCCTAACCCCGGAACTAGCACAAGAGAACAACAATGACCCCAATTCTGTTTTCCTATTACCAGAAGTCAATGGTGTCTTGGTAGTTCAAGTAATGCCGGATACACCAGCCGCTGATGCTGGTATGCGTCGTGGGGACATAATTGTTCAAATTGATGGAAGACCTGTTACTAATGCTACACAACTACAGCGCCTTGTGGAAAATAGTGGAGTAAATAAGGTACTAGAGATAAAAGTAAGGCGCGGTAAGCAGACTACTAGCGTGTTTGTTCGCACCGATGCACTAAAAAATCCTACTTAGTGATTAAAGGCCGTAATCTAGAAGTGGTAAAACCCGAGGGAAGGTCTGCAAATCCTTAAGGGTCGGCCTTCCTCCGGAATCAAACCTAGGTGCAGAAGCGATTATCAGAAATTAAAACCAATACATACATTGGCAATTGCGCCAAGACTTCCAGTCCAGTTCCTTGATTCCCTCCTTAGACAGCATCATATCCCTTACTGGGCTATTTCAGGAACATTAATCGGTGCTCTCCGACACGAAGGAGTCATTCCCTGGTATGATGACATTGATATTGAGATGACAGAGGCAGATTTCCATAAATTATTTACTTTATAAACTATCCTCAATGATCATGGTTTCTACTTTAGAAATATCGAAAAAAATCTTTACAAAATAAGTAACTGGATTGAAATCTATAGCGTTTATAGGACTCATGAGGTACACATTAGTTTTTACCTCTTCCCTCTTCTCTCTTCCCTCTTGCCTCTTAGCTCTTCCGAAGTCCCTGCTCCCTGCTCCGAAGTCCCTAAAAACCAGAAATTTGTACCTCACAAGTCGTAGAATTGCTATATATCTATGACCAAAGTAGATTGCCCTGTGAAGGGGGAAATCCTCAGTATCGAGATCTCGATGAGATCTTTCCTTTGGGAGAGTTTCAATTCTACGATTTTAAGATTTATGGCCATTTCCAGGCCGAGAGGTATCTCAAAAGAGGATACGGGCAAGACGTTTTAAAGGTTTGCAGGATTTGGAATCATCGTTTGTAATGTCGCACTAAGAGCTGCAATACGATCCGAAGCTATATTCATTGAGCACAAAAAAGGTTAAAATTATTTTAAATTTAGCTTAAATGCTAGTTAAACGTGGTCAGATAAGGCTATTGAGCCTTTGCACTGGTTTCCCTAACTCCCCTGATTTCTTGCCCACCATGGAAGGGCTGGGAGCTAGGTAAGCTTATCATGTTTCTAAACACTGCTAGTAAAACTTCTAGTCAAGTAGTGTTGAAAAGCTATGAGCCGACAGCAGCATCAGGGTAGGAAGAGCTAATCCTGAGTTAACTGTGTTTTGAGTGGCTCATGATCGATTGAGATCCTTAACAAAGATAAAAAGTAAGCCTATTTCCTAGACCACTTTCGTCAAACATTGTTGCAATTTTAGGATGCCAAATGAAAACAACAGCACAATTAAAAACGACAGAACCTAGAAAAGCAACGCAACTTAGAAAAACAACACAACCTAAAAAAACGACACAACTTAGAACACTGCTGAACTCTAACCAGTTAGAGTTTCTGATAGAGGCCCATGATGGAATCAGCGCTAAGATTGCTGAAGAGGCAGGCTTTCAGGGCATTTGGGGCAGTGGACTCAGCATTTCTGCCCAGTTGGGTGTGCGTGATAACAACGAAGCAAGTTGGACTCAAGTCTTGGAAGTGGTTGAGTTCATGTCCGATGCCACTTCTGTCCCAATTCTGCTGGATGGGGATACGGGCTACGGAAATTTTAACAATGTGCAACGCTTGGTCAAAAAATTAGAGCAGCGTGGTGTCGCTGGTGTCTGTATTGAGGACAAACTCTTCCCCAAGACCAATAGCTTTATTAAGGGCACAGCTCAGCCCCTGGCTGACATGGACGAGTTCTGCGGCAAAATCAAGGCCGCTAAAGATGCCCAAAGTGATGATGACTTTGTCCTAATTGCCCGAGTAGAAGCGTTTATTGCCGGTTGGGGGCTCTCAGAAGCATTAAGGCGAGCCCAAGCCTATTACGATGCCGGAGCGGATGGCATTTTGATCCACAGCTCCTTGCATGTGGCTGATGAAGTGTTGGCCTTTAAACGGGAGTGGGGCGATCGCTCCCCAGTGGTGATTGTACCGACCAAGTACTACGCTACACCAACTGAAGTCTTTAGAGATGCTGGCTTCTCTATCGCCATTTGGGCGAATCATCTACTCCGAGCTTCCGTGACGATGACCCAAAAGGTCGCTCAGACGTTAATGCTAGAGCAGAACCTGCTAAATGTTGAAGACAAGATTGTGCCTGTGTCTGAGATCTTCCGGCTTCAAGGGGTTGCGGAACACCTGGAAGCGGAGCAGCGATATTTACCCCAGAACCCTGGTGCTGGTAACCGCACGATTTTGCTAGCCGCCTCGCGCGGGATTGAATTGGGTCAGTTCACTAAAGATAAACCCAAGTGCATGGTAGATCTGCACGGTCAACCCCTGCTATCACGGATTGTGGAAGAGCACCACAGTGTCGGTATTCAAGACATCACGGTTGTGCGTGGCTACAAAAAGGACGTTGTCAATTTACCTGGCCTCGATTATGTAGATAACGACGACTATGACACCACAGGTGAACTCGTTTCCCTTAGTCAAGGCTTGCAGGAGTTGCCCCAAGATGGACAGGATTGGATCATAGGCTACGGTGATGTTCTGTTCAAAAAGTACATTCTGCAAATGCTGTTAGGGGTTGATCATGACTTTGTGGTCATTATAGATTCGAGTCAGCACCGCCAAACCCAGCAAATCCGACCCGATTACGTTGCCTGTTCTCTACCCGACTCGACCCAGGCATTTTATCAACATGTTGATCTACAGCAAATCAGCGATCAGCTGCCCGAGGGCGAAATCTGCGGCAGATGGACTGGATTGCTGAAAGTTTCCCAACAGGGGCAGCAGAAATTACAGGATACCCTTAATACTTTGCTCCAGTCAGAGCAGATGCGGCAACAGGGACGAATGCCGACTCTGATTAATGAGTTGATCAGCCATGGCCATCGGGTACATGTGCTTTATATCAAAGGGCATTGGCTCGATATTGATCAAGTCGAAGATCTGTTCAAGGCTGGAAGTTTCTAAATGATCAAATCCGAATACTTTATCCGAGCGGCTCAGGAAAAAGGGTTTGGGTTATATACAGGGGTGCCTTGCTCCTACCTCAAATCTTTTATTAACACGGTCATTGACTCTGATCATCTCCGCTATGTAGGAGCTGCGAATGAAGGAGATGCCGTCGCGATCGCCTGCGGGGCCGAATTGGCTGGAGTGCCCAGTGTGGTGATGTTTCAGAATTCGGGGTTTGGTAACGCTGTCAATCCCCTAACCTCCCTGACTCACACCTTTAAGATTCCTATCTTGGTGATTGTGACCTGGCGAGGACAACCCGGTGGGGCACCGGACGAACCCCAGCACCAGCTGATGGGAGCCATTACTCCCCAATTGCTAGACCTGATCCAGGTGCCATGGGAACCTTTTCCCACGGAAATAGACCAGGTTGAGCCGACTCTAGACCGGGCGGTTGCCCATATGCAGCAGCATCAGACCCCCTATGCCCTGGTGATGCAAAAAGGTTCAGTGGAATCTTGCCCCTTAAGCTCTCAATTAACCGTCAAGCCCCTGTCGATCACCCCTGCTGATACTCTCCCCCTTCAACAGGAGCCCTCCTTCACCCGTCGTGACATGCTGCAAGCCATCCAAGCGGCAACTGGGCCTGAGGACATTCTGTTGGCCACCACGGGCTACACCGGTCGGGAATTGTATGCTATTGAGGACCAAGCCAATCAACTTTACATGGTTGGTTCCATGGGATGTATTTCCAGTCTCGGCCTGGGCATAGCGCTGGCTCAGCCCCACCGTCGAGTGATTGTGGTCGATGGAGATGGTGCTGCTTTGATGCGCCTAGGAGCCTTAGCCACCGTTGGCTATGAACGTCCGCCCAACTTGCGGCATATTCTCCTAGACAATCAGCGCCATGAATCCACAGGGGGACAGTCCACTGTGTCGGCCTCCATTGATTTTGGTGCGATCGCAAAAGCCTGTGGTTACGAACAGGTTGCTTTTGCCACAACCCCTGAAGAGGTGAAAGCTTTGACCCAAGACCCATCCGAGCAATTAATGTTCATTCACGCCAAGATTAAGCCTGGTATTCCTGACAAATTACCTCGGCCCCACGTTACCCCCCTAGAGGTTGCTCAACGTCTGCGGCAGTTTATAGAAGCCCGATAATCACACCTTGATTCGATCTGAATCTAGCCCAACTCTAAGCTTTACATCAACATGAACCGGACTATCTTACTCAACCCTGGCCCTGTTACCCTCAGCGATCGCGTGCGCCGTGCCTTACTCCAGCCAGACCTGTGCCATCGTGAACCTGAGTTTGCTGAGCTGACTCTAGATATCAAAGCGCGTTTAGCCAAGGTGTATCCCGCAGCCGCTGAGGAATATGAGGCTATTTTACTTACCGGTTCCGGCACTTGTGCCGTAGAGGCAATGCTATCAACCCTTGTGCCTCAGGATGGCAAGGCTTTAGTGGTAACAAATGGGGTCTACGGTGAACGCATGGCAGCAATGATCAAGGCTCATGGTAAGTCCCTGGAGGTGGTCACTGCCCCCTGGCACGAGCCCATGAACCTGAAAGAAGTTGAAACGTGCCTGAGCCAGGATTCAGCCATTACCCATGTGATTGCCGTTCATCACGAAACCACCACTGGACGGCTGAATGATGTGGCTCAGTTGGGTCAACTGTGTCAGCGCTACAATGTCGCACTGCTGCTGGATAGTGTCTCTAGCTTTGGTGCCGAGGCCATCGAGTTTGCCCCTTGGAATTTAGAAGCCTGTGCGGCAACGGCGAATAAATGCTTGCATGGTGTGCCTGGTCTATCGTTTGTGTTGGTAAAGCGATCTATTTTAGAAACTCGCCCCTCTGCCGCTGGAACCGTCTACTTAGATCTCTATCGCTATCATCAAGAGCAGGCAAAGGGCTATTCTCCCTTTACCCAAGCCGTACAGGTGGCCTATGGGCTCCAGGAGGCTCTCAATGAAATGGAGGACATGGGTGGGCAGACAGCCAGACACAGCTCTTACACTAAGCGTTCTCAGCAGATTTTGCAGACTTTGCAAAATCTCGGGGTCAAACCGCTCTTGGATGTGGAGGATTATAGCTGTGTCCTGACTTCTTTTAAATTGCCCCCAGGCTACAGCTATGAGCAAATCCATGACACGCTCAAAGAATCGGGTTTTGTAATTTATGCGGGGCAGGGGGGACTCAAAAACCAGATTTTCCGCATAGCTAATATGGGCGATATCCAACCGAGTGATCTAGACCGTCTGCTGGATTGTTTTCATGCTTTATTTAAGCATTCAGGGTAGACCACCCTTAGTGTTGCAGAAAAGATGAGAGGGGATTATTCCTGATGATACAATCTATCTCCATCAACCAGAAAACATTGACAATTCATTGGCAAAATGGGAAAAACTCCAATTTTCACTATATCTGGTTGCGGGATAACTGCCAAAGTCCAAAGTCACTTCACCCAAATGGACAACGACTGCTTCAAACAGTCGATATTCCAGCAGATATTCATCCTAGCTCTGTGCAAGTTATCAAGGAACAGTCTCTAGAAATTGTCTGGGTCGATGGACACCAAAGTAGCTACAGTGCTGACTGGTTATATAACCATGTCTATGACATGCCATTGTCTGGCTCCAATAATGAGATGCAAATCCAGCTTTGGAATTGCTCTGTTGACATCAATTCACTCACTTTTGACTACCCAGAAATTATCTCTAAAGAAAGAACACTATATGATTGGCTAGTTGCCTTTTGTCAATATGGGGTTGGCTTTCTAAAAAATGTCCCTACTCAATTGGGTGCGGTGGAAAATATTGTCGATCAGTTTGGCTATATACATGAAACTAACTTTGGTCGCATATTTGATGTCAAAACTGTTACTAATGCCACGAATTTAGCCTATACAAATGATTACCTGAGTCCTCATACAGATAATCCATATCGTGACCCCGCACCCACAGTGATGCTTTTGCACTGCCTTTCGTCGGACGTTGAGGGGGGTGATAGCATCATCGTGGATGGCTTTCAAGTTGCAGAAAAACTACGTCAGAAAAACCCTAAATACTTTAAATTGCTAGCATCTATCCCTGTCAACTTTTGCTTTAGCGATCCAAATGTAGAAATCTCCGCCGAAAAAACAATCATACAAGTCAATCGGCGCGATGAGTTGACAGCAGTTTGTTTCCACAATGAATCGTTACAACCATTGCGTATGGATGCAGAATTGATGGGGTCTTTCTATGATGCCTATCGTAGCTTCTTCGAGATGATAATGGATGTCAACAATCAGGTGCAATTTAAGCTACAACCAGGGCAAGTATATATGGTGGACAATCGGCGAGTGTTGCATGGTCGCACAGTTTTTTTCAATACAGGCAAGCGTCATTTACAAGGATGTTATGCAGGTATTGATGGTTTGTGTAGTAAGCTGGCAGTGCTGAAACGACACATTATCGGTAGTTAGACATTTTTTAGCTAAAAACAGCCTCAAACCCATACATAGTAGTAATTTTACTTCGCTTTACTTATTTTCTTGATCTACCTGGGTTTCAGCGATTTTTCAGTGCTTAGCTTATATCTGTTGGGAAGATACAAATGGAAGCTATTTTTTTGGATTTTGATGGGGTAATCGTAGATTCTCTTGAAGAATGGTATCACATTGGTATACTTGCCTATTATGGTATCGACAAAGCAACTCATGATAGTCAACATAAACAACTATACAAAGATAATTGCCATCTACTTTATTCAGATGCAGATGAATATTGTTTATTAAAAGCATTAGAAATTCAAGATTTAAATAACTTTAAAAAAATACGCAAACAAGTAGATAATCAAGAAATAGATAGTTATAGTAAACAATTCAATAAAATTAGAAAATTTTATCAAAATAATCATTTAAATTGGTGGTGTGGTTTACATAGTATTACTGATTATGGCAAAACACTGACAAATCAAGAAAATACCAAAAATCATTTTATTCTAACTCGTAAAAATATGGATGATGTTTTAATTTTAAAAAACCATTTCAATATTAAAATACCCGATCGAAAAGTATTTGATTATAGTCATTCTGTCAAATATGGCGGTAAAGTAAATTTTATTGAAAAGTTTTTAGATAAGCATCTAGAATATAATAAGGCTGTTTTAGTTGATGATAGGATAGAGAATTTGCAGAAATCTTCAAAAGTTAAGTGTTATTTCGCCTCTTGGGGTTATGGCAAAGGAAATAATGAATTTGAAAGATATCAGGGTATTTGAACAGTAGTTAAATTTATGAATTCTACATTACATATTTCAAAAAACTCGATAGATCAATGCATAGAAAAAATCATAATAAATGAACAAATAGACGGTAGTGTTATAGGTCCAAGTGTCTATTCAATGAATTGTTTTGCTCCCATTTACGAGCATGTTAATAAAAATAAGCTCCCGATCATTGTACCAAAATTTCCTTTAATTTATTCAAATATTGATAAATTAAAATTTCCTACCAGTGGTCAACGTTTTTTAGTTTTTGGGGGGGGAAGTCTCATAGATTTTGTAAAAGTTTGTGCTAAACGGGATAAAATTTCTTTAACTGTTTTGTTATCTTCTATTTCCAATGATGGTTTTTCATCTAATTTTAGTTCATTAAAGGCCGATGAAACGTCATATAATCAGAGTTATCCATCAAAAGCACCTCAGTCTGTTTATGCTTGTTTGCCCTTATTAACTAAGCACATGCCACATAAATTTTGGGTTAGTGCTCTGGGTGAATTATTATCAAAATTAAATGTGTTGGAGGACTTAAAAGTTGATAAAAAAGTCAAGGAATTTGATCAAACACCTTTTTATCAAATTGAAGGATTTATCAACAAATACACGAAACGTAATGAAAACTCATTAATCGAAATAATCAAACAGCTTTACTCATTTTCTTTATTAATGAAAAATGATAGTAGTTGGTGTAGCCGTTCTGAACACGAATTTGAAAAGTTATATGCAGATAGTAAACTATCACACGGTCAATTAGTTTTAATGGGTGCTTTAGTTGCTATGAAGATAAGATGTATTTATAAATTACCTGATTTATATGAGCGGTTATTATATTATTGTCGAAAATTAGAAATAAGCTTAGAATTAAAACAAGGATTTGATACTATTCTAGAATTAAATACTTATAAAAGAATGAAAAAACTATCTTCAGTACGACCTGAAAGATTTGGGTTGTGGAATCTTGTGGATTCCACAACCGTTGACTGGAAAATTATCATAAAAGAAATAATAAAGGAGTTAGAGCTATCATGATTAAACCGAATCACATTACATTATTTAGATTGATTTTAATTTTTATAGCTTTTGTTTCATGGTATCTTGTTCCCCCTCAAGACTATCTGTATATTGGTGTGTTATTTTATATAGCATTTTTATTGGATGCTGTTGATGGGTGGTTAGCTAGAACAAAAGACTTAAAAACAGATTTCGGTAAGTATTTCGATCCGATTGTAGACTATATAGGTTTCCTAGCCTTGTATGTCATTAGTATTGAAATGGAAATTCTCCCTGTATGGTTTGTTTTTCTAGCTCTGACAAGAGACTTTTTAGCAACATTTGCAAGACAGATATTAAATTTAAATAATATTGTAATTGAAGCCAATGTTATTGCTAAATTAAAAGCCGTATATATTGGTTATCCTTTGGTAGGGCTTTATTGGTATAAAATTTATGGGTTTTCAAGTGAATGGTTGTTTATTGTTATTGGGTTACACATACTACTAGAAGGTCGAATTTTTGGATATTCTGATCCTTTAGAAAATCGTTGGAATTCTATAATATTGTGTTTTGCGACTATTGCAGTAGTTACCTTAACTACATTAAGACCTGTAAATGAGAGTCTTTTTGATTTGACTGTGTTATTCATACTTATAACTCAATCATTGATCTGGGTTTCGGGTATTAAATATTTATGGGATGCCAGAGATTACATCATGAAATCATTTGAATCCAACTAATCACTGTAAATAATTTTAAAGTCTGTATAAAACCTTGATAAATATGCTATATTGTCAAGGTTCAATAAGTAAGTATAGTTCTAAGTAAAGAGAATAATTAATGACTAATAATCAACAAGCCCAATTCTTATCTAACTGGTCAAACAGATGGAACACTGAGATCGCCGACGTTGAAAAAGAATATGATACTTTAGCTCAAGTGTATGAGGATCAAGTCTTGAATTGGCAGTATGCTTGTCATCAGGTTGCTGCTGAACTGATGGCAAAGTTTGTTGCTACCGATGGCAAAATTTTGGATCTCGGATGTGGAACCGGACTTGCTGGACAAGCTCTTCGAGAACAAGGTTATCAAACCATAATTGGAGTTGACATTTCCCAAAACTCTTTGGACATTGCTAGGGATAAAAATCTTTATACTGCTCTATATAAAGCAGATATACAGCAAGAACTGCCATTTCAAGATCATGAATTTGATGGAATCATTTCCACTGCTGTGCTTACTAATATGGAAACGTCAAATGTGTTGTATAAGTTTTGCCGAGTAGTAAAACCGGGAGGATATCTGGTGTTTACAAACCGAGAGGATATCCACTATCAAAAACAATTCGACGTTACCTTGCAACAGATGGAGTCAGAAGGCATTTTAAAACCAGCCTATCTTTCGCCACCACAACCCTATCTTCCGAATAATCAGGATTATGCAGAGAAGATCAAAGTTCTTTATTGTGCCTATCAGGTGTGCATTTGATATTTCTCTGGGCTGTTGCCGAAGCTTGCGCCTTAGCTCATAGCACCGCAGATTCTAAAAGGTCGTTAATTCACGTCCTTCTATAAATTAAACGATGGAGGCTCTCAACTCGGTTTCTTGTAGGCATAAACAAAGGTTGTTTGCCCCAATTTTCGGCGCAAACTTTCCCGTTGCTCAAGATAGTGAATGATGCTTCCATCCTTGTTCATATTTCGCACTCGCTCCAATACTTGTTCTAATTCCGCTTCCTTTGCCAAAGACCAAGTAGAATCACCATTCCGATAGGTTGGCTTGAGCGGGCCTTCTGGGTCAAGGTAATGGTCACCTTGCATCACAGCATGAATTGGCACAACAATGCCCCCAAAGCAAAAGCCAGCTTGATCCAATTTCTCAGTAATGCATGCTATTGGTGGCATGCGTTTAGTCATTCTCGATACCGCGTCTCGAATCAGATCAGCCCACCAAAATCCATCATAAACCTGTGGATGACTGCTGGTATTACACACAAACACGCCTTGGGGACGCAGCACTCGATACGCTTGCTCAAACACCTGGTTCAGTTCAGGAAAATTTTCCTGAGCTGCGTCCTCCGAACCCAAGTGATGGAGAACCTGGTTACACATTATCCCATCAAAGGTTTCATTCTCATAGGGAAGATCGAGAAGACTGCCTTGATCTAAGTGAATATTGGGGTCATTGCGGAACTTTTCTGTTGCTTGCGCCAACATTCCCCCATTGAATTCTAGACCCCACAGGCTATTGACTTTGCTCTTCAAGGCTTGGATATAGTTTCCAGTACCACACCCACCATCCAAGATCACCTGCTCTGGCAAAGGACGAGGGGTAGTCGCAAAGCAACCCAATAAAATCTCAACCCCGATTGGGATACGAGTCGTGTCGTAGTTTTTGGATGTATCCTGATAGTTTTCGTACTCCTTAATCATGGCTTTGCTTTTACCATTCTCGGTACCATAGATGATGTTCTATGTACTCAGAATACTAAATTAATGTATTTTTGTATACCATAGATATGGTTTTAAGAGATATTTCAAGGCGTAAAATATTGCAGAACAACTGGTACAAAATCTGGAATCGCAGACAGGTCGATGGGATAGAACAGCCAAAGTTGCTGTCGTTACTGGTTGCAAATGGCTATGATACCCAATTCTCAGGCGTCCAGGAATCAGCCTCTATGACCTATGTGCAGCATATCGCGGACGAGCTCAACATCACCCCAAAGGATTCATGGTTGGAAGTCGGGTGCGGCGCGGGTACCTTTCTTTATCCGTTTTACCAACAAGGAAACCCCGTCACAGGGATTGATTACTCAGCAAACTTGGTTAAAATTGCCCTAGCTGCCATGCCCGAAGCCATAATCAGCGTAGGAGAGGCCATTGATCTGCCCAGGGAGTCTCACTTCGATGTTGTGGTGTCAGGGTCGGCTACGAAAATAGCAAATACCGTTTCAATCTATTGATTCATAAACACTAATGAAAGTAGAAACAGCTGTTATTCTAGCTGCTGGCATGGGCACTAGACTCCAGGAATTAGGGCAATCGGCTCCTAAAGGTTTTCTCCAGTTGGGAGAGCAACCCATTATTGAGGAATCGATAGAGCGCCTGACTGCCTGCGGTATGCAGCGCATCATCATTGTCACTGGTCATTTATCTGACTTTTATGAGCGTCTGCAGCAACGTTTTAATGATCAGATATTGACGGTTCATAATCCACACTATGCCGAATCAGGTACCATGTATTCCCTCTATTGTGCCCGTGAACTGATTGAGGGTGATTTTCTGTTGTTGGAATCAGATCTGATTTACGAACAGCGTGCTTTGACAGCAGTCTTGAACTTTCCTAAAGACAATGTAGTCTTACTATCTGGTCAAACAAACGCTGGCGATGAAGTGTATGTGGAAACCTCAGGTGAGACAATCGTTGCGATGTCGAAAAATAAGGCTGAACTGGGGAGTCAAATTGCTGGTGAATTGGTCGGTATTTCCAAAATATCCCAGCCTTTGTTTCAAAGGATGTTGGCGCAAGCCAGCCTAAGATTTAAAACCAGCCTCAAGGTGAATTATGAAACTGATGGGCTGATAGCAGCAGCAACATCCTATCCAGTATACTATACGGTGATTAGGGATCTACTATGGGGAGAAATTGATGACCGATACCAGTTTGCCAGAGCAACAGAGCAAATCTATCCAGCAATTCTCCAGAAAGATGCTTAGTAATGTAAGCATTCAGGTATCAGCTATCAGCTATCAGCTATCAGCTTAAGCGCTACACGCACGCTACGCGAACAGCTTTTGAATAAAACAGGTCAGCATTCGAATAATGCTGAGTTATGTCACAGCGTCGTTCGCACAGCGTGGCCATTCGCGTAGCGTGGCCAAAGGCCAAGGCCAAAGCCTGTGCTACAAAGCTGTTCGTGCAGCGTGAGCTAAAGGCTGACGGCTGACTGCTGACTGCTGAATGCTTACATACTACTTGAGCTGCTTATGCGCTATGGGTTACGTCCCCTTCTTAAGCACTGTTAGCTACCCATAGCGGATTTGGTAGCAAAGGTGATAATGCCAACACCAACAACAACCAAAAAGAAAGCGAAATATACAAACGTCTTTGAATAGGGTTTGTTTACCATTACTTGATCGTTACTACTCTTGTTACTATTCATAGCTCCGCGAACAGAAAGAAATAGTAAAGGAAGAGAAACAATCATTCCCAATACTTCAATTACAAATAGCGCCTGAGGCATGGGATCTGGCGAGACGGGAAATAGTGTTCCTAAATCTAGGGCGTATACCATAAAATAGGAAATAGCACATAATCCAGACACAATGAACGCCCACTTCAAATCTTTAAAGATAAAGTAAATAATTAAAAGGCTGACTATCTCTAGGGAAGTTAAGAAGGTATTAAATGCCCCCAATATCAAGGGATCAATATGAGAGAAACTCCTTGTTTCAATTGAACCACCAGGAATTAGAGACCCCAACAATCCAAACGATAAAACTAAGAGTGCAGATACCAGATGTCTAATAGTTATTGTCATTGTAATTACCTCACAACTAGAATTATTTCTGTCAAACACCACAAATCAGTGGCAGCAAATCTTATCGGGTTTCGTTAGGGCGATAAGGGGTTTCCTTTAGCAAATGACTGACCAATATTTTTAGAAAAAACAAAGGCAGAAACCATTCCAAACCAGGTATTGGGGGAAATACATAGCGATCGCCCAACAGTGCTAAGCCATAAAGACCTAGAGCCACTGGACGTTGAAGATAGAGGGGAGACCGCAAAATCAAGACTGATGCCCCCAACAGGTAGCTGGACACACCGATAAAGAATCCCCAATCTCCCCCACGAAAGAGCAGCGCCACTAACAAGACATGGATCACATGAACAGACACAAATCCTAAATGCTGCTGCCAACCCTGTTGCGGTCGGTGATACCAACCCTTAGCGGTGGAAGTGGCATTGGTGAGGACACCCCCCACTAAATCCAGGGCAAGAACAGCGATCAGTCCTAATTGCAACGGGTTCCACTGTATAGGGAGAGTCACGGCGTAGGTTGGCGCTGCTACCAAAGCCACCAGCGACGGTACAAATTGTATGAGTAACTCAGCTTGGGTTGCCCCTGGTCCGGTGAAGCGATCAAGCAAACCTTTGAGACCAGAGCGAGGAGAGGGACAAGTCAAGTCAGAGTGCATTAGCCTAACCTCATAACAGTTGTTATGCATTTAATATAACAACTGTTATGATAAGCTGTCAATAGGCATTAAAACTTTGTTTGTGTCCCACTTTATATCTGGTGTATATCTGGCTTATAGCAGTCGCCAGGGCAGTTAGGACATGACAAAAGTCTCAAACCTAAGTAAGCGCAATAGTTTTACTTCTGACTTCTGACTTCTGACTTCTGACTTCTGCTATAGTTCCCTTTAATGCTCATGTCCCAACAGGATCGCCGCCTTGAAGTTTCTGAAGCCGCCTGGCGAGTTATTGTCCGAGAGGGGTTAGATCGCACCAGTATGCGCGCGATCGCCCAAGAGCTGGGTTGCACCACTGGAGTTGTTACTCACCACTTTCGGGATAAGCAGGAGCTTATTCTGTTTGCCCTTAATCAAGTAACTCAGCGTCTGCAAAAAACGATGCAGGCTGCAACAGAGCACGCTAGGGGAGTGGATCGACTAGTAAAAATGCTATCTGCGTTTTTGCCACTAGACACTGAACGGCAAGATATTCTCAAGGTCTGGGTGGCCTTTTTGGGATATGCCATTGGACGAGAATCCCTGATGGCTGAGCATCAACAGAGTGCTGCTCAGCTCCGTGAAGTGATTATTCAGGAGTTGAAAGCTCTACAGTCAGCTAAACTGATTCGAGCTAACATAAAGCCAGAGTTAGAAGCCAACGCCCTGTTAGCTCTAGTGAATGGAGTTAGCCTAGACTCCCTGATTCAAGCCAAACGCCTTAGCCCTGACCAGCAGCAGATTGTAATTCGGCGCTACGTTAACGAGTTACTGTCTACCCATCCTATTCCTGGCTCTGGTAATCCCTAATCAACATAACCGATTTAATGGCTTTTATTAATTTTTAATAGACAAAAGTTTATCCCCTGGACAACAACTGGTTGTGTCCAGGGGATAACTAAGCAATAATGTCACCTATTTCCCTGATTAGACTTTGGAAAAATCCCTATTCACGTAAGCTCTAATTCAATAATTTTGCTTGGTTTGATGCTACCTTAGGCTCTGCTTAACCAATAACTTTTTAACCAATAAGTTTGAGGTTTGAGGCAAAAAATATTTTTACCCCTTCTGCCAAGTTATTCCTATGGCAAGCATCTCCTCAGGTTAAGATTCTGATAATACACAGTTTCTGTAAGCTTTTTAGAGGTTTGATATGTTAAGCACAGATGTTTACTACCCTTGATTTTGTCCAAAGTCCAAGCTAGCTTTAACTTAAGTCAATACCTGCAAGGTTACTTAAGTCAATACCTCCAAGGTTACTTACATCAATACCTCCAAGGTTACTTACATCAATACCTCCAAGGTTACTTACATCAATACCTCCAAGGTTAGTTAAGTTATTAGCTCCAAGGTTAGTTAAGTTATTAGCTCCAAGGTTACTTACATCAATACCTCCAAGGTTACTTACATCAATACCTCCAAGGTTAGTTAAGTTATTAGCTGCAAGGTTAGTTAAGTTATTAGCTGCAAGGTTAGTTAAGTTATTAGCTGCAAGGTTAGTTACATCAATACCTAGAAGGTTAGTTAAGTTATTAGCTGCAAGGTTAGTTAAATTATTAACTCCAAGGTTAGTTAAATCAATACCTAGAAGGTTAGTTAAGTCAATACCTAGAAGGTTATTTAAGTCAATACCTTCAAAGTCAATTAAGTTACTAGCTGCAAAGTTTCTTAAGTCAATACCTCGCAGGTTGAAGAAATTACCAAATCTATTGGGATACTCACCTCCTCGGTCAACGTTATCGGTAATTTGGGTTGCTCTGCTCCTCACGACAGCCCCCAAACCGATAAAGAGACCACCACCATCGCCGATCCCATCGTTGTCACTGTCAGCAACATTACCAATGATTCTGTTTCTGCCCAGAAACATCCTATTTCCACTCTCGACAGAAATGCCGCCGCCATTGACTTCTGCGGAGTTACCAGTAATCTGATTGTTGCGCAGCAGCACCTCATTATCAGTGCCAAGGACACTGACACCACCGCCACTACCTTCTGTCAAATTCTCAATAATCTGGCTCTTGAATATCTGTACAACGTTGTTATTGACTTTTCCGCCACTACCGATTTCTATTCCAGTGTTTTCGTTGTTGATTATAGTGCTATCAATAACTGTTACACTTTGACCTACAGCATTTATATCAAAACCATTGTCTAAATTTTGACTGAAGGTGCTCTTGTTAACAAATGATGTGGTGTTGTTTCCATTGATATTAATGCCATCTTTTTTGTTGTTTACAAAAAAGCTACCGATCACATTGAGATTAGTGTTATTTCCTTCGATCTTGATGCCATTGCTTTCGTTGTCTGTAAAGATGGTATTAATCACATTTAGATTACCATCATCCACCTGGATGCCATCATCTCCTTCAGAAATTGTCAGGCTTGTGACGGTAACATCGGCACCATTGCTAATCGTAAAGATATCAAAAGAATCACCGTCACCTTCGATAGTGATTTGGTTAGGATTTTCACCTCCAACAATATTAACACTGTCGGTAATTTCGAGTGTCGGTTGATTTTCGAATGTCGGTTGATTAGGGATATTAGGAAGATTAGGGATATTAGGAAGATTCGGGATATTAGGAATATTAGGAAGATTCGGGATATTCGGAAGATTCGGAATATTCGGAAGATTAGAGTCTAGAGTAATCGTCTGTTGACCTGGTTCAAGTTCAAATAAGATTGTATCTTGACCAGGAGTATTATTCGCTAGCGCGATGGCTTCTCGTAAAGTGATGACCCCATCAGAAGGATTAATTCCGTCAGCTGTTGTATTAACTCTAAAAACTGCCATAGTTAGCCATCCTTATTTGACTGATAGCGATGCAGAGGTGCAACCCGTGGCGAATTTAATTCGCCAACGGAAAACGCACCATTACGGTCTTGGGGAGGCAGCGCGGGGGGGTTTCCCCCATGAGCGACTGCATCAAGACAGGTGCGGAAGCAAGTTCCGCACACAGACCCAAAACCATGAGCGACTGCATCAAGACAAAGCTGATTATTTTTTCCTGTCAGGTATTATCCATAACCCCAAACACATAAGTTTTTTTAGGGAGAATAAATTACCCGTTTTTTTACCCAGGCTGTTCTTGACAGGTTTAATGCAACTTACCTTAGTCTATACCATTTTGAAAGCTATTTTGATTACCTTTTATGACTATTAATTGGAATTTTAAATAATCGATTTAAAATAAATATTGAGCAAATTTACTAGTAACAAAAAAAATCCTGTCAATTTATTAAAAACATTTTTCGAAAATAAATTGGGTGATCAAACTATTGGAGATGCTAAGCAAGCTATAGCCTTTTTAAATGAAAACGCTATATGATTGCGATTAAGCATTAAACAATCACATGACTGCAGCACAGCTACACAACCCCAAGCCCAACCCACAAAACAACAGTCTCCTACACATAGAAAACCTACAGATGCACTTCCCCATCACCCAAGGAATCATCTGGCAAAAGCAAATTGGCTCCATCAAAGCTGTCGATGGACTCAATTTCGATATCAACCGTGGCGAAACTTTAGGCTTAGTAGGAGAATCTGGCTGTGGCAAAAGTACCACCGGACGAGGGATCCTACAACTATACCGTCCTACAGCTGGTCATGTTTACTTTGACAATATCGACCTAACCCAGCTAGATGCTGAATCCCTGCGCCAGATGCGCCGCCGGATGCAAATGATTTTTCAAGACCCCTATGCTTCTCTCAATCCCAGGATGACCGTAGGAAGTATTGTCGGTGAACCCCTGCAAATCCATGGGTTAGCAACCGGTAAACAAAAACAAGAACGAGTCCAGTCCTTACTAGAGGTGGTAGGACTCAATCCCCAGTTTATCAATCGCTATCCCCACGAATTCTCTGGGGGTCAGCGTCAGCGGATTGTCATTGCTCGCGCCTTAGCGTTAAACCCTGACTTTATCGTATGTGATGAACCGATTGCTGCTTTAGATGTATCCATTCAAGCCCAAGTCGTTAACTTGATGCAGTCTTTGCAAGCAGATATGGGCTTAACTTATCTATTTATTGCTCACGATTTAAGTATAGTGCGCCACATTTCTGACCGGGTGGCAGTAATGTACCTAGGCAAAATAGTAGAACTGGCAGATCGCGTCTGTTTATATGAGAACCCCTTGCATCCCTATACCCAAGCATTAATCTCAGCCGTACCAATTCCTGACCCTGAACTTGAGCGTCAACGGGAACGTATTATCCTAACAGGGGATGTACCCAGCCCGAGCAATCCCCCCAAAGGTTGTCGGTTTCACACTCGCTGTCCTATGGTAATGGATACTTGTCGGCAAGACCCAGAACCAGAGTTTAAAGATGCAGGTGGAGGCCATTATGTTGCCTGTCATTTAGTCCATTGACACAACGACTAACCACTCACAAAACTAATGTTCGTCCATCGTAATGGATCGAGAGCAACGCCAATTACTCGGTAGAGCCGAAGGCCATCCCATCCGCAGGGCTTCTGGGCAAATGGTATGAATGGTCAGCTGGCAATCAATCAGCTGCAAGCCTTCCTTTTCCACCTGCTTCATCCCTTGTTTCAAGATGGAGTCATTCTTGAATTCAACGGTCTGGTTACACTGAATACATACCAGATGATGGTGATGATGGGGAAAAGGCTGATTGAGTTCATAATGTTTATGCCCTTCTGCCAACTCCAATTCCCGCAAGATGCCCATCCGTGACATTAACTTAACGCTACGGTAAATTGTAGATAAGCTGATTCCTTCTTCTCGTTGCTCGAGCAAGTCGTGAAGTTCCTCAGCACTGAGATGGGTTCCTCTCGGTAAATTTTGGAAAACGTGGAGAATGGTCTCCCGTTGCGGTGTCATACGCCAACCTCGAGCATTGAGTTCGGCCTTGAGTGAAGCAGCTGTATAGTTAGCCATGGTAACCCTCTCAAAAACGAGCCATTATTGACAATCTTAAATAATGATTTATCTCACTTGCAAGAAAATTTCTTAATTGAGAATAAATAGTAAAGGATTATTGGTTACTTTTGACAATAGGCCAGGCACGGATCGACCTCTGATAGAGGGATACGACGAAAATACCAAATCCAGCTTTACGATCCGGATTTGGCAAATAAGTTAGGAAAAGGGCGAATAACGGAAAAACGGGGCACAGAGGCAAGACAGGGAACAGGCTTATGGAAGCAGATTGGCCATAACCCTTGTGGCTTGTGGCTTGTAAGTTATTGCCCCCTATCCCTAGACTTTGGCGATTGATGCTTAAAACTTGCAATAAGTAAGCATACAATACCTAGGTTGATACACACATCGGCCACATTAAATACCGGGAAGTTAATCAACCGAAAATCTAGGAAATCCACAACGCAACCGGTTACTGTCTGGTTATCTAGCAAACAACTGTTGAAAAAACGGTCTATGCCATTCCCTAATGCTCCTCCCAGTATGAAGCCATAACCAAGCTGTTCCAACTTAATCAGCTTTGGCCCAAACCAAGCTAGGGCGATTAAACCAAGACTGACGGCTAAGGACAGCCAGCGCAACCAGCTGCCGTCTTGACTAAAGAGACTGAAAGCGGCACCAGTATTAGTCACATAGGTAAAGTGAAACACCCCTTGCCACAGGGGTAGAGTCTCAGCCAATTCAAAATTCTGCACCACCCAATATTTAGTCAGCTGATCCAGAATTAGACCAATAGCAGCAGCAAACCAAAACAGGGGGTTTCTTTTCATTAGTCATTAGTCATGATAGCATTTATTAATTGGGTCAGGTACTTACACCGATGGGTTTTGTTTTAGGGAGTAGGGAGTAGGGAGTAGGGAGTAGGGAGTAGGGAGTAGGGAGTAGGGAGTAGGGAGTGTCAAAGTCGTTTTACGCATCAACGGTGGGTAAGCCCTTTAGTGATTAGTATTTTGTTAATTAACCCTTAGCAATTAACAAATTTTGACGAATGACTATCAATAAAACATCAACTGCCGTAGAGCAAATGCCACAACGGTCACAGAACACACTACCACTAGCTGACTGGGTAAAGGCGAAATGGTATATTTCATGATGGCTTCCATGAGAGGCACAGCGCCAAGCACTGACCAATTGATGCCGTGGAAAATCATTAAATAGCCGACACCATAGGCATGGATGGTTAGTAAACCACATAGGCAGCTAAATGCCAAGGTTTCGACTCGTGGTTGTACGCGAAAGGCTAAAAAACCACACACCCAGGCTCCGGCAATAAAGCCTAGTATGTATCCAAAGCTGGGTTCTTTGATATAGCCAATACCTCCACCTTGAGTAAAGACTGGGAGGTTCAACCCGATGACAACATAGGCAATTTGAGAAAGAGCACCAGCATTTCTGCCTCCTAAACAAGCCGCTAGTAGGACTGCTCCAATCTGATAGGTAACCCCTAGGGATATAGTGTGAACGCCTTGAGTTGACCAATCCCAGGGTGGATTGGAGATAAAGAACGCTTCTAGGAACGTGCCGCCGATGGTCAGCAGCAAACCAATTATGGCCCACAAAATCTCATTGGGAGCAGACACAGTTACATCGATAATCTATTTATTCTGGCTATTTATTCTGGGAGTTATATTCTCCGGGAATCGGAGCTTCACCACCGGTTAGACCCAAAGAGTCCAGCATAGCGTGGTCTTGCTCTGGTGGCTGTCCCAGAGTGGTGAGGTAATGTCCAATCAGCATAGCATTGATTCCGGATTTTAGCCCTTGTGCCTGCAATTGGCCCATCACGGCTTCTCGCCCACCAGCATAGCGCAGGATTTGCTCAGGTAGGATCATCCGGAAAATTGCGATCGCTTTTAGTGCTTCATAGGTATCTAACTTCCCAGATTCTCCCAAAGGGGTTCCAGACCGAGGATTGAGCAAGTTCAGGGGTACTGATTCCACCTTTAACTCCCGCAGGGATAGAGCTAAATCCACTCGGTCTTCCCAGCTTTCTCCCATGCCCATAATGCCACCAGTGCAGGCTTGAATCCCGACGGCTTTCAAGTTTTTGATCGTCTCAACGCGATCGCGCCAGCTGTGAGTAGTGACAATGTCTGGGAAAAACCGCTCTGAGGTTTCCAAGTTGTGGTTGTAGCGAGTTACCCCAGCTTCTTTCAGGGCTTCGGCTTGTTCCGAGGTCACTTCTCCCAAGGCACAGCAAGGCTTAATGCTGGTTTCTGCAATAATCTCCCTTACCGTTTCCAGAATTTGTTCAAACTCTTTCGATTTAGGACTACTGTACTTTGGTCCACGTCCCTGACTCACTAGGCAAAAACGTTTGGCTCCAGCGGCTTCAGCTGCCTTAGCTTGAGCCATAATCTCTTGCTTAGACTTAAGACCATAAATCGGGGAATCAACGCCAGGATGGTGAGCCGACTGGGCACAGAAGCCACAGTTTTCTGAGCAGCCACCAGATTTGACATTGACGATACTACACAAATCCACCGTATTACCACAGCAGGCTTGGCGCACTTTGTCAGCTGCTTGGCACAGCAGCAATATATTATCCTGCCCTTCCAGTTTGGTCAGGGCTAAGGCTTCCTCTCTAGTAATGCGATCGCCTGCAATAATCCCCTCAGTTAGCTTTTGCAGCCACTGATTCAGGGATGCTGGGGATGTTGAGCATTGTTCTGGTGTACTTGCTGGTGTAGTTGATAAATCTACAGATAGACCTACAGCAGTTGACAAAGGTGCTTGAACCACAGTATCTCCCACGTATATCAGCTTTAAAGGCACCCCTCAATATACCACCTTAGAGTAATTTTGCTAGTGAACTCTACTACCCCAAATAAAAATTTAACCTTTTCTTAATTATAATTTAACCTAATGCTTAACCTAGTCTTTATGGTAGAGCGGTACACTCCGGCTGTGACGCCTAAAAAAATCAAGCCAATTCCATGTTGTCTCAAAAGAATAATTTATTCTCAATAGCATTGATCACCTCCTTAGTCGTGGGGATTACCTCCTGTGGTGGTTCAACCCCCACAGCTACAGTTAAGGTAGATGGTTCCAGCACCGTATTTCCCATCTCTGAGGCCATGGCGGAAGAGTTCCAGAAAGCCAATCCGGGAATCCAAGTTACTGTCGGTGTCTCTGGTACTGGTGGTGGATTCAAGAAATTTTGTGCTGGAGAAACGGATATTTCCAACGGCTCCCGTCCGATCAAAGAATCAGAAATAGAGCTTTGCAAGAACGGAGGAATTGAGTACATCGAATTACCCATCGCCTTTGATGGACTCTCTGTAGTAGTTAACAAAGAAAATAACTTTGCTAGCTGCCTAAAAATTTCTGAACTCAAAAAAATGTGGGAGCCAGCAGCTCAAGACAAAATCAAAAACTGGAAGCAAATTCGTCCTGGTTTCCCTGATAGCAAACTAGGACTTTATGGTCCAGGAACTGACTCCGGAACCTATGACTACTTTATGGGAAAGACAGTTGGTAAAGACAAGGGCTCTCGGGGCGACTATACCGCTAGTGAAGATGACAATTTGATTGTGCAAGGGGTATCTACTGATAAGGGTGGAATAGGCTTCTTTGGTTACGCCTACTACGAAGAAAACAAAGATAAACTCAAACTGTTACAGATTGACGGAGGAAGTGGTTGCGTTGCCCCTAGCACAGCAACTATTGCGGATGGAAGTTACAAACCTCTATCTCGTCCAGAGTTTATCTACGTCAAGAAAGAGGCGGCAACTCGACCTGAAGTTAAAGCCTTTGTAGACTATCAGTTGGCAGCAGCAAATTCCAAATTAATCTCAGAAGTTGGCTATGTTCCAATGCCAGAAGACATTATGATGTTGGTGAGAAAGCGTTTTAGCGAAGGTACAGTTGGTACAGTCTTTGCTAATGCTCCTAAAGGCTCCAAAGTGAAACAGCTATTAGAGAAATAAAGAATAGTAAATGATGTCTTAAAGTGTGAATGATGAAGTCTGAATGATGAACGGTGGAAAGAAAAAAGTTGCTAAGTCACGCAGTCACCTTGATAGATATCAGCAGTACATCTATAAGTAGAATTATTTCATTTATCACACTTGATTTATCACAATTGATTCCTCACACTTCAGACTTCATCCTTTACCCTTTATGCTTGGCACTGCATCCTACCCTAAGAGAACGCTATCAGGCGAACACACTTGATCCTTCACAGGTAATACTTTACTGATGACTACCACTCCGCCATCTTTTGAGTCATCAGACTCTGAGATGTTTCGACCAAACCGGCAGTTAAACAAGCGGGTAGAACTGATAGTAAAAATAGTTTTTGCTACCTTTGCCTTTGTTTCTGTGGCAACTACCATCGGCATTGTTCTAACCTTAATATTTGAAACAGTAGCATTTTTCCAAGAAGTATCACTCTGGAAATTCCTGACTGATACAGCATGGACTCCCTTGTTTGCTAATCCCCAGTTTGGCATTTTTGTACTGATTAGTGCCACCTTCCTGACCTCTGTAATCGCGCTGATGGTGGCATTACCGTTGGGATTGCTTGCAGCTATCTGCTTGAGTGAATATGCATCTGCTGATATCCGTCGCTGGCTCAAACCTGCCCTAGAAATATTAGCAGGGGTTCCTACGGTGGTATTCGGTTACTTCGCCCTGATGCTAGTGAGCCCTTTCTTAAAAACATTTATTCCCGGGTTACAAGGATTCAATGCCTTAAGCGCTGGGATTGTTTTAGGAATAGCCATTATTCCCATGGTAGCTTCCCTCAGTGAAGATGCTATCTATGCTGTACCCAACAGTTTAAGACAAGGTGCTTATGCCTTGGGGGCAACTAAACGAGAAACCATTATCGGAGTAGTAATACCAGCAGCATTATCTGGAATTGTTGCTTCCTTCGTACTAGCGGTTTCCCGTGCTGTGGGTGAAACCATGATTGTTAGCATTGCTGCCGGTCAAAATCCCACCTTGGGACTGAATCCCCTAGTACCAGTGATGACCATGACAGCCTATATCGTTCAGGTCAGCTTAGGAGATACACCAGCAGGTTCCCTAGCCTACAAAACTATTTTTTCCGTAGGTATGACCCTGTTCTTATTGACCTTAGCCCTAAATATCTTTAGCTTTTGGTTTGTCCGTCGCTTCCGGGAGAAATACGACTAATGGCACAAGACCTAAAACCTCTAGGAGACGATTCCCCAGGTTACTTCAATCTTGCGCTACCCAAGCGCTATAACTTTGATAAAATCTTCGCCTTTGCTGCCTGGGTTGCGATCTTTTTTGGGCTAGTGATACTGGCAGTATTGCTGATTGATGTTTTTCTCGATGGTCTGTCCCGGCTCAATGGGCAATTTATCACCAGTCCTCCCTCCCGTAAACCAGACCAAGCTGGTATTTTTCCTCCTTTAATCGGTAGTGTGTGGCTATTGCTGATAACAGCAATGGTCTCTTTTCCCTTGGGAGTAGGGGCAGGGATTTTCTTAGAAGAATATGCCACTGACAACCTCTTGACCAAGATTATTGAAATCAACATAGCTAACCTAGCTGCTGTACCTTCAATTATTTACGGCTTATTGGGTTTACAAGTTTTTGTCCGGTGGTTGGAACCCATTACTAATGGTAGGAGCATACTAACTGGTGCCCTAACCCTGTCGTTGTTAATTCTGCCCATCATTATTGTTGCCACCCGTGAAAGTCTACGGGCAATTCCCAATAGTTTGCGTCAAGCGGGTTATGCCTTAGGAGCAACTCGCTGGCAAGTGATTCGAGAGCATATTTTTCCTCTCGCTTTACCTGGTATCTTGACAGGAACGATTTTGGCACTGTCAAGGGCAATTGGGGAAACTGCTCCTTTAATCACTATCGGAGCCTTGAGCTTTATTACCAGGCCGCCCATGAACCCACAAGATCCATTTACTGCACTGCCAATTCAAGTTTACAACTGGATCTCCCGTCCCCAAGAAGCCTTTCACACTAACGCGGCAGCGGGAATTGTGATGTTGATGATAGTGCTGTTGGTCATGAATGCTGGAGCAATTTTCCTGCGCAATAAATTCCAAACCAATAGATAGCAAGTCACCTGCACCAGTAGTAAAAGACCGATTAAAAGGCATAGAAAATTTTTCAGTTTGGATTTAAAACGTTGACAATTCCACAGAGTATTTAAAGATGAATTACAACCAAGTTATGGACTACACCACTTCTTCTGTAGAAGTAGAATTTCCGGTTTTACGGGCTGAAAAAGTTTCCGTCTACTATGGATCATTTTTAGCAGTCAAAGATGTCTATTTAGATATTCCCAAAAACCAAGTTACCGCGTTTATCGGACCGTCTGGTTGTGGAAAAAGCACTTTGTTGCGGTGCTTTAATCGCTTAAACGACCTGATTCCGGGAGCACGGGTGACAGGTAGAATTACCTTCCATGGCGAAAATCTCTATGATAAAAAGTTTGACAACAGCATTGAAGAAGTACGTCGCCGCATTGGCATGGTATTCCAAAAGCCAAACCCTTTTCCCAAATCCATTTATGAAAATATTGCCTTTGGAGCCCGGATTAATGGCTATCAAGGGGATATGGATGAATTAGTGGAGCGCAGTCTTCAACAAGCTGCCCTCTGGGATGAAGTCAAAGATAAACTAAGACAAAGTGGTCTGTCTCTATCTGGTGGTCAACAACAGCGTTTGTGTATTGCTCGCGCCTTAGCCATTAAGCCAGAAGTGTTGTTGATGGATGAACCCTGCTCCGCTCTTGACCCGATCTCCACCCTGAAAGTGGAAGAACTAATGCACGAGCTGAAAGCAAAATACACCATTGTTATCGTTACCCACAACATGCAACAAGCTACCCGAGTAGCAGACATGACCGCTTTCTATAACGCTAGGGCAACGGAAACAGGTGGCAAACAAGGCTATTTAGTAGAGTTCAATAAAACTGAAGTCATCTTCCAAAATCCTCAGCAGGAAGCCACTAGGGACTATGTGAGTGGGCGTTTCGGCTAAATCCCCCCAAAATTTTTCCCTAACATGCAACTAAACCTTGTGTTTTAAACTCAACTCATGGGACATTTGATCTCAGACTAGACATGCCACGGCAACACGCCCGTGGGATTTTTTTTTCTGATGGGGATGATCCCCCCAGTACCAATTCAAGATAGGATCAAATCTGATTATAAAATTGGATTTGTTGTCAATGATGCGAATAAAGCGCTACTTATCAGGTTTTATTGCCCTGGTACTGGTTATGGTTATCGGTTTAACTGGTTGTGCCTCAAGTGGTACAGGCTTAACAGGAGATTACCGTCAGGATACAATAATTGCTCTACAAGAATTAAGACAAGCCCTTGAATTACCAGAAGATTCACCAGATAAGACGGCAATTCGTGAAAAAGCAACTCTACTGATGAATGACTATGCTTCGCGCTACCGCAGAGATAGAGCTGTGTCTACCCTTAATTCCTTTACTACCATGCGAACTGCTGTCAATTCCTTGGCTGGTTACTACAGTTCCTATCCCAATCGCCCTTTACCGAAAAAAGTGAAGGATCGTCTAGAGCAGGAATTTTCCCAAGTAGAGCGTTCTCTCAAACGGGGCGCTTAAGCTGTCGATACCTCGCCTATTGTAGGCGAGGCATAACCTGGGTTAACAAAAAAACTGCGATTAGAAACCTGTCCTATCTTCAGGTTTCTTGAGAACATCCTAGGTAAGGGAGGGGTCGATTATCGATGATATCAAAGTTTTGGCCAATTTTTTTATCGGCTCTCGTCCTAACTCTCATGATAAGTAAGAATTTTCCGGAACAGTAGGTAAGAGAGCTGAAAACAGTTAAGGTAATGCCAGCCGAAGCGCGGTTAGGGGTTAGAGAGATTATTATAGGGTTTATGGCTACTACTAGGGTAATGCTACAATAATCAAATTTGACAAATTTAATTATATATGCATCAAATAAAACGATATAGATTTACTTATAGATTTACCTCTACCCCCTGCCTTGGTGTTTCACTTTTTATCCCTAAACTATATAATAACAAGCTAAAGCTAATTTTACAAAAAATCATAGTTAAAAACCCCTGTGCAATAAGGATGGGGATTAAAACGAGTTAGTGAATTGCTCACCCTCTCATAGTATCTGTTTAGAATCCCTGATGCTGCACCTGGGGGAGATTTCAAATATATTGAAGCAATCGGGGATGAGTTAACTGGCTTTTGGCTAACTTTCTGTTCTTTTGTAGTGTTTCTAGGAATGTATAACAGTTTTGGTAAACGGAGGCAACACCGGCAAGGTCTACATCGTAGCTTGATTGCCACCTTTGCAGTAGGAAGTAGTCTTTTGAGTCAGTGTTGGTTTGTACCAACCGCTGAGGCAAAAACAAAAGCTTATTGCCACTTTACTCAGGAAGCGATCGCTCAAAAAGAAAGCTTAAGAGTTAATTCCTTAAAGGACAACTCAGATTCTAAAATCAGCTACCAAACCATTATCCAGGAACACGCCAGTTTCTTACAGCAGTGTCGTTCCCAAACCTGGCCGCAAAATCAAGCAATTTGGGTGCGGTTATATCCCTGTGATGCTCGTCCTGGAGCCCTTGAGGAAACCCTCGACCGTATTGTGAACCAAGGCTACAATCAGGTCTACGTTGAAGTATTTTACGATGGTCGCGTCCTGTTACCAAAGGCAGATAATCGTACTCCTTGGCCGTCAGTCATACAACAACCGGGGACTGAGAACGTAGATTTATTAGCCCAAGCGATTCAAAAAGGTCGTGAGCGCGGTTTGCAGGTGTATGCCTGGATGTTTACGATGAATTTTGGTTACACCTACGGTCATCGTGCCGAGCGCCAACAGATTCTTGCCCGCAATGGTCAAGGAGAAACGAGTTTGTCTGTAGTTAAGGATGGCTCTCAAGTATTTATCGACCCTTACAATCGACAAGCCCAGGTAGACTACTATGAGATGCTTAAGGGTGTATTAAAGCGACGCCCGGATGGTATTTTATTCGACTACATTCGCTATCCCCGTGGTTCAGGTTCCCAGTCTGTGGCCAGCAGTGTCAAGGATCTTTGGATTTACAGTGATGCAGCTAAGCAAGCCCTGTATCAACGGGCTGGTAACAATCAAGGTAAGGAGCTAATTCGGCGCTATCTGAGTAAAGGTTCCATTAGCGCTAAGGATATAAAAGCTGTCAAAAAGCTCTACCCTGATGAAAAAACTCCCCTCTGGCAAGGTCGCACTCCTTCAGCAAGAGAAAGTACTCGAACTATACAATGGCAGTTGTGGCAACTCAGTGTTGCTCACGCTGCCCAAGGGATATTAGACTTTCTCAAATTAGGGGAATTGGCAGCAGAGCGAGCTGGAGTACAAGCTGGTGCAGTGTTTTTCCCCGATGGCAACCAAGTTGTAGGTCGCATGGGTTATGATTCGAGACTACAGCCTTGGGAACATTTTCCCCGTTCCCTGGAATGGCATCCCATGTCTTATGGTGTTTGTGGTCACACCGGTTGTATTGCCAATTTAGTCAAACGGGTGTTTAAGTGGGCATCGTCGGAAACAGAAGTAAAACCAGCATTAGCAGGTACTTGGGGAAGATCCATAAAAAATCGTCCTTCCCTAGAAAACCAGATGCAGGCGCTGCGCCGAGTGACACCACAAATCAATTCAGTCAGTCATTTTGCCTTATCTTGGCAAGATCCAGAATTTGACCGCGAGCGAAAGTTTTGCCGATTATAGCAGTTTTCAATTAACTGAGGTACTTATGACCTTAGGGTTGCGCGGGAGTAGGGAGTAGGGGGCTGGGTGTGGGAAGGGGGCTGCTGAGAATCAGCCCCCTCGACCTCTGGTTAAGATTTGCCTAATTGGGATAGTTCTGATTAAGCAGTTACTAATTCGGGTTCGGGTTCAGGACGCTTGCTGTTACGAATACCGCTAATTGCCTCTGCGTAATCTGGTGCCTTGAATACAGCCGAGCCAGCCACAATGGCATTCGCTCCAGCTTCTAGCACTTGCCAGGTATTGTTAACCTTAAGTCCACCATCCACTTCAATCCAAGGAGAAAGACCGCGCTCATCACACATCTGACGCAGTGTGCGGATTTTTGGTACAACTTCTTTGATAAAGCTTTGACCACCAAAGCCAGGATTGACGCTCATAATCAGGATCAAGTCACAGACTTCTAGGACGTACTCAATTAAATCCAAGGATGAGGAGGGGTTAAGTACAACACCTGCTTGCTTACCCAATTCTCTAATCTGACACAGAGTGCGGTGCAGATGGGGTGAAGCGTTGTGTTCAGCATGAACGGATATAATATCAGCCCCTGCCTTAGCAAAGTCTGCCACATACTTTTCTGGTTCCACAATCATCAAGTGGACATCTAGTGGCTTTTGGGTAATCGGGCGAATGGCGCTAACAACTAGAGGACCAATGGTGATGTTAGGGACAAATCTACCATCCATTACATCAACATGAATCCAATCAGCGCCTGCGGCATCCACAGCCTTAATTTCTTCTCCCAGTCGGCTAAAATCAGCTGACAGGATAGAAGGCGAAATAACAACTTGCTTTTCGGATAGGGTGTTGCTCATGATTGGAGGTGTTCTCCTGGAAGCTTATTTTTCAGTATTTTAACAAAATCTTTAGATTTTCCCTAACCAGTTGTTGTGCTGCTGAGCTACTTAGCGACCACTGGGATCGTGACTAGTTGGCTATAAATCAGCCCATACCCACAGATGCTCACCCCTAGCAGGTCATTCTGAAACTTTTGATAACATGGGCAACAGTTAGTCAGTCTGTGATCTTATGCAGCTGCCTTGCTCAAACGATAGAATATCCTGTTTTAATAGAATTTTGGAGGAAATATGGAGTCCAATCCCCAAGCATCTGCATATACTCAGAGCAGTACCTCAGAAACTACCCTTGAGGATCAAACACAGCTGAAAGTAGACCTCAAAGTTGACAAACCTGGTGCTATAGCCAAACTCACTGCTCCTGAGCCAGGACTCACCCAACCGTGGCAAGAATGGTTGCAAACTCTTACAGACATTGTGTCACAATTGCCGGAATATATCGGTGCATTTGTTAGCAATTACCAAAAACCCCTGCTTACCCTTGGTCTTTTGCTCGCTGGGTTCATAACTGTTAAGATCACGTTGGCGGTGCTGGATGCAATTAATGATATTCCGCTGATGGCACCGTTGTTTGAATTAGTGGGTATTGGCTATACCATCTGGTTTGTAGCTCGTTATCTACTCAAAGTCGAAACACGCCAAGAATTATCAGGGGAGATTCAATCCCTTAAAGGTCAGTTTATAGCTAAAAAGTGATATCTAGTGTGGTGGCATTAGCCCTTGTCAGGTGAGGAGTATAAAAAATAGGGCATGGACAATTGTTTCAATTGGTTTCCATTCCCTATTGCAGTAATTTAATTTTACAGTAAATTAGTTTGACAGTAAATTACTGTTTTTTTGCTGTAGCTCCTTGTAGCTATACTAATTAATACCTATCACTTATTTATAAAAAATTAGCGCGATTTATTGGATAATAAAATTCAAACGTCAACTTGCCGAAGCACTGCGCAGGGCTTGAGCTGCTAGATAGAGTTTGTTCCATTCACCCATCACCTGGTTAGTTCTCCAGTTAAGATCGTTAGCGATCGCTTCTAAGGTCTGACCAGCTTTCATCTTATCCAGCAACTGCTGTTGTTCAGGGGTCAGTTTTTGCTGATATTCTTGCCATTGCCTTGGGGTTAGTCCAAAACTGTGCTCAGTATAGGATGTTTCCAGCCAACTTGCTACTAAGTCTGGGTTGCCTTTTACCCCATTGATGGAAAAGACACGAATGGCATGGTAGCTAATTTTTTCCCGTAGACGATAGACTTTCTTGATCGGCCAATCTAGGCGACGAGCGATCGCCTCTTGAGATTGACCTTGTAAGTAAAGTCGCAGCCATTGGGCCGCCTCAGACCCTAAGTTTTTCTCTAAGTAAGCCTCAAATTCTCTAGATACAGACATCCTTAGGCTTTGTTTCTCTTCCCAAGCCTCCTTATGTTGATAATTAGCAATGGCTTCGTTATCCAATAGACTCACTGGTGCATCAGCTTCACCTTCCGGGTTGATTGACTCTGACACTAAACGTATCATGTCTCCTTCCGGCACATGGGTCATACCGCCACGTTGAGACCGACGCAGAAAGTTGACAAACCGATAGACAATTAAGGGCTGGTTGCGAATCGGGCGTAGACAATACTCTTCAAGAGTAGTTAATAATAAAGCATTGCGCAGCTGTTCTTCCTTGGTACATTTTCCAATCCAGGCAATTTGCTTTTGGATATAGCGATCGCTATTTAATAATTCCTGAATCACTTCTTGGAGAACATCCACCACAGCCCTTTGGCGATCGCGACTTAGGGACACCCAAGTGCGGATTTTATTGCGTAAGGTAACTAGACTAGCTAAGCGGGTGGTCAAATTGCGATAGCAACGTTCTGGTGGCACCCCCAAGTAACGCTGTCGCAAAATTCTGTAACGATACTCCATTGCTTGGACAGCGATTGCCAGTTGGCTCTGAGTGAGAGTGTCAAACCCTTCTTTATCTTCTCCAATTAACCACTGTACAATACTTGAGCTGGTGGCTGGAGTTTGGTTTGGATAGTCACTCAACAAGCGCGACTGCCATTCTGTTTCCAGTTTGTCCGCCAACTTTGCCATGACATTGCACTCCTTGGATCCCTGTTTTAAAGTTTGCATGACAACCCTCCCTGTTTCTACTCACTCGAAGTGGGTAGTGACTGCTCTCTATTTGACCACTAATTCCTAGGTATTGGAAGTGATCAAACTCCCATAACTACGCTTACGAAAGTCACACCAGTAGGGTGATAGATAGCACGCCTGTCTGGAGATCTAGATCGTGTTTAGATGTGTTCTAGATCACAAGCCCTCAAGCGATGCAGCGCCTTCATGCGGGGGTTTCCCCCACTCGCGCTTTGCATCAAGACTAGACTTCTGGGACACCCAGCAAGTTTTACCTTCGTAAACTAGGGTAAGCACCACTATTTAGATATCACTGAGAATTATATGAATTATGCTGATAGCAGCCAATTGATATACCGTCACAGTATGTTCATAATTATTCATCAAGCTTTTAGTCTAAAGGTGTTTAACTCAGTCGTCTACCCTGATAATCTGACCCTGACGATTTAGCTGAGTACACCCGATATCCCGGTAGCTCTTGACCTTAGGGATTACTATTTAACATACCTTCTTGAATCGCACGGAAATGCTCATACCTAACAATGAATATATCAGAAAACACCCATCCTATCAGCTAACAAGATGGCTGAAACAGGCACCCTTGGAATTTTACACAGGTTGGAATTACCCCTGTGGGTATGAATTCTCTCCTCCAAGCTAGTCAACTGCTAATAGGTAAATCAGGAGTTGCTCATAGACAGTATATCTACCCAGACCTATCAAAGGTCTGTAATTCTTATATCGCCGTTCGCCGTTGCCGGTTACGTATTGGCTAAAACCTTAATTTTTCCTTTGAGCTAGGTAAGTCCTGACTTTTTTAAGAATGGAAACCTGATATCTTGATAAAGATACTTGTTTTGATCACTATACTTGTTGAGTTAATCATGTCTGACCCATTGTCTCCTGAGGTAAGCGATCGCATTTGTAAGCACATGAACGATGATCATGCTGATGCTGTGGCACTGTATGCTCAGACTTTCGGTAATTCGCCTGATACAGAAGAAGCAGAAATGGTTTCCATTGATCCTCAAGGCATGAATATAATCACAAAAGTCAAGGGGGAGTCTTCCACTGTGCGCATTACGTTTGATCATGTACTTAAAGATTCTGAAGATGCTCACTACACCTTAATAGACATGATCAAACAAGCAAGGCAGTCAGTAAGCAACCTGAAGGGGTGACAAGCACGCCTTGAAGCGCCTTGTTGTCACCTCTTCAGGTCACTGACTTTCACCATAGCAAAGGTTGAAGATTCAAGCTTACCCTTTAGGCAGGGTGAGTTTGAGCATGCCGTTATGATATTCAGCTTCAACCTGATTTCTGTTAATCTTGGCTGGTATTGGAATAACCCGTTTGAATTTCCCATAGCGTAGTTCCGAGCGTACCATACCTATTGCTTTAGTCCTAGCTGCTGACTGGCGCTCGCCACTGATGCAAACAGAGTCTTCCGTGAGTTCAACATCAAGGTCTTTGGCTTCCATGCCTGGAATTTCTAGTCTCAGGAAAACGGCTTTAGGAGTTTCCTCGATCTCTGCATAGGGCATAAACGTCATCCCTGGAAATCCTCCCTCGTCGCTATTCATGAAATGGGTGAGTCGGCGGTTGAGTTCCCGATGCACACTTTCTAGATCTGGCAAATGTTCAGAACGAGTAATAGCCATTATGGTTATCTCCAACTATCCAGTTTTTTTACCTTCACCTCTAATTTCCGCCCAGTTTATTGTTGCCCAACTAGCCACACTCTAGATAGAAGAAAGTTCCAGACTGGCAGGAATTGATTCACAGAAAATCTTAGGATGTTTGGAAGCCCCGTCTATGCACAAGCGGGGTGCTTACTTTAGTATCTGATTTTACTGTTTGGGCTGCAGTGAGCAGATGTTACTCTTTTGAGATCTACTTTTTTGAGATCTATCTATTTTTGAGATCTATCTATTTTTTGAGATCTAATTATGAGTATTTATTTCTAATAATCCTATTATAACTAAATCTTATAAAAACTGCTGGACGGTTTGACAAACTTGTTTAATATTTTTAATACTAATTTAATATTTTTAATAATTTAATAATCAGAGCTTTGATGAAACACTCTATCATTGTCTAATTAGCTATTGATCCATCAAGACAGGGCATAAGGAACTTGAGATCAGGGAACTTGGCATGGGTTGGGAATACGCCATAAGGAACTTGGGATCAGGGAACTTGGCATGGGTTGGGAATACGCCATAGGGAATACGCTATAGGGAATACGCCAAAAATCCTGTTTATCTCATTAATATGAGAAGCGCTCAATGAAATACTGACAAATTTCCACAAATGCCTAAAATTCGAGATCCTGTCACTTGTCTCTGGCAAAGAAAACTCGAGTAATGTGATGCTCCAAAAGAGCCGCTGCGCGTTTGACCTGCTTGTCACGCGGGGCGCGTTTGACCTGCTTGTCACGCGGGGCGCGTTTGACCTACGGTCACGGGGGGCGCGTTTGACCTACGGTCACGGGGGGCGCGTTTGACCTGCTTGTCACGCGGGGCGCGACGGAACTAGGGTTGAGATTCCCGACTTTTCCAACCAGCCAGGAATCTTCCCAAACTCATTTATCCAAAACTTTTGAAACCCTTCAGGCTCAGAATCCAGAAAATCCAGAAAATCCAGAAAATCCTAAGACTCATCGGAATCATCCAGGAAAATCGTCCAGGGTAAGCTCATCTAATTTGGTATAAATTGTAACTGAAAAAAAACAGTCAACCTATTTTTAGCTATGCAGAGTTGCGACCCGTGATTGCTCGCCATCACGGAAAACGCACCATTACGGTCTTGGGGAGGCAGCGCCGACCTGCGGGGGTCTCCCCCATGAGCGACTGCATGGCTGACAGTGAAGTTCGGAAAAACTCCGGTCAAAACCAGTACATTAGTCCTATTGACTCCGAGATTTTGGCTTGCTTTTAGCAAGAAAAACAACAGAAGTCGTTGCGTTCCCGTAGCGTCGGCAAAGCCGCATCGCAATTAACAGCTGATTCGTAACGTAAATCTTAAAAAGTCTGAAAGCCTTGGTATGATTGTCTTTTGGTTATTAAATAGTTCAGTTTTTCTATTGTAGCGCAAGCCTTATCCTACAAGGTTTAGTGCGAATTTACGAATCAGCTAGTCTTTATCGGTTATCATTATAGATGCCGATAAACTTCGCCAAAAGTTAAATAACTGCTTGGCTACTTCTGTTACTGTTTAATTTCATCTAATTCAAATACATGACCTTAGGTAAGTCCGAACCCAACCAGATTGATAAAATTGATCGCAAATTACCAAAACTAAATACCACCCAACAACCTCTCGTTTCTGAAGAAGAGATGCGCCAAGCGGTACGGACTTTACTGTTAGGATTGGGAGAAAACCCAGACCGCGAAGGCTTGAAAGATACTCCTAAAAGAGTGGTCAAAGCCTTAAAATTTCTGACTTCTGGCTATCATCAATCTTTAGACGAACTCCTCAACGGGGCAGTATTTCACGAAAATACCAATGAAATGGTCTTAGTTCGGGACATTGACCTATTTAGCTCCTGCGAACACCATATCTTACCTATTCTTGGTCACGCTCACGTCGCTTATATTCCCGACGGTAAGGTAATCGGACTGTCAAAAATTGCTCGTATTTGTGAAATGTACGGACGACGTTTGCAAGTACAGGAAAGATTAACTGCCCAAATTGCCGATGCCCTTCAAGGATTATTAAAACCAAAAGGGGTGGCGGTAGTAGTGGAAGCAAGCCATATGTGTATGGTAATGCGAGGAGTCCAAAAACCCGGTTCTTGGACTGCCACTAGTGCGGTTAGAGGTGTATTTGCAGATGATCCAAAAACCCGTCAGGAGTTTATGAGTTTAATTCACTACAAACCTTCAATGCATTAATTAATTCGCTTGTCAGCATGAGAGATGGGTATAAAGCTCATCTCTTTTTTTGATACAATGATTATCGTCATCAAAAAAAACTGCTTATGATTATTGCTGTCGCCAGTCCGACCGGTGGCGGTAAAACCCACTGGATTGGTCAACAAATAGCCCAAACCAATAAACCTGTAGGTTATTTCAGTCCTAAAACCGATTCCGTACCCATTGATGCCATATATCTCCAAAGTGAATACCCTCAACTAAAACTTTATCAGACAGGGGAAGAAGCGGAATTAGACAAAACCATTACTTATCTAGAGATTCCCTGGTATTTGGATTTAGCCGGAATTGAACCTTTACTGCAAACTTTTAACGCCCATCGAGTAGCCATAATCCCCGGCGATACAGATAGTAAAGAGTTAAATTCTTGGGCGGATGAAGTTATTCCAGGAAATAACATCACTAAGCCAACCACAGCTTTGCAGATTCATCGGGGGGTTTTGACGGGGGAAATTTTAGATTTTGATAGTTTAGCTACTTTTTGGCTGGAACTTACTCAAGGTGCTTACGGTGAGGTAGCTCGGGTAAAAGGACTTTTCGACCTAGTGGATGGACAAATTTATTATGGTGACTTCATACTAGGGGAATCCGAATTAGCATTTGAACCTTTAAAATTACCCCGTTGGTTAAATGGTAAACCAGATCGTTTTAGTGGTTTTGAAATAGTAGGTAGTAATTTAAATAAAGCTGAAATTGTTCAAACTGTCCAAGATTGCTGTCTTCCCGAATCGGCAATTAATTATTACCAACAACAAGTAAAAGAGTCTTTAGAAAGTGAACCAGAAGAAAGTGAACCAGAGGTAGACGTGGTATGAAAATAGCAGTGATATCTTGTATCCATGGTAATTATGCAGCTTTAGATGCAGTTTTACTGGATATTGACCAGCAAAAAGCAGAAAAGATTTATTGTCTGGGGGATTTAGTGGGTTATGGTCCCTATCCTAATGCAGTGGTGGAACAAATTCGTTCTTTAGATATTCCCACTGTACAGGGTTGTTGGGATGAAGATATTGTAGAAGGACTAAATGCTTGTGAATGTAGTTATCCTTCCCTGTTGGCGGAAAAAAGAGGTAAAATCGCCCACGAATGGACAAATAAGCACGTCAATCCCGAAGTTAGGGAATATTTAGCCCAACTACCCCATACCTACAAAGAAGATAATCTCTGTTTCGTACATGGTAGTCCTAATAGCAACCACGAATATTTGTTACCCGAAATGGATGCTTTCACTGCTTTAGAAAGAGTTCTCTCCAGCGATGCAGATATATTATTTTGCGGACATACCCACTTTCCCTATGTCCGCACCCTAGATTCTGGACAATTACAGGTTAAAGTTCGTCAACCCAGTATAAACGAACAACCAACCATAAGTTTTAATACTCCCCTGAAGCAAATTATCAATGTCGGTTCGGTAGGGGAACCCCGTCATGGTCGTCCCAATGCTACCTATGTTATCTATGACACGGAAACACAAGCAGTAGACTTGCGGGAAGTGGAGTATGACTATCAAACAACCTGCGCTGCCATCTTAGATGCTGGTTTACCACCGATTTTCGCTTGGCGTTTGGCTAGAGGTTTGGAATTTGCTGAAAAAGCCGACGATCCGACTCATGTGTGTGAGAGGTAAATTAAATTACTTAAATATTTAAATTGAAAATCAATGTGGGCAATTTTAAGCGGAATTGAAGGAAATATCGCAGCTTACGAAGCAGTGTTGGCAGATATCAAACGCCAGCGCTTTAAGGTGGAAGCATTGTATATTCTGGGGGATATCGTAGGAGCTAACCAAGATAGCGAACAAGTAATTAAACGAATTCAGAATCCTTTACCTGGAGAATTAGAACCCCAAGTATGCGTCGGCTGGTGGGAAGAACAATGCTTTACTTTACACGGTTTGGGTTCGACACCAGAACCGACAGAATTAATCGAGCGCTTTGGTAAAGAAACTGCTAAACTTCTTTGGGATTCGGTATCTCGCGAAACCGTACAGTGGTTACGCAACTGTCATTTTGGCTTCTTTGAATTAGATTGTTTGTTAATTCACGGTAGCATGGTTAGCGTCAGCGATGAGTTAACCCCCGAAACCGCACCCTGGCAAATGTTAGACCGCTTGCAAAGAGTCCAGGCAAATCATCTCTTTTGTGGTCGTTCGGGTCAAGTATTTGAATATCAACTACAAGGAGGTTCGGTAAATAGTTCGGTGATGACTTTAGATCGCCAGCAACCCATGCAAACTATTACTGCTCCCAAAAGAAGAGTTGTTGGTGTAGGAAATGTAGGCAAAGAACCAGGAAAGGCTACTTATACCCTTTATAGTCCAAATACCGATTTTCTAGAGTTTAAAACAGTTTTTTATGGCAAGAAAAAGGGTTATGGTAATTAGTTTCAGGTTGGTAAAGGTATGGCTAAGTGCATGCAACAGGTAGTCAGAGACAACTTTCTGGAAAAGGCGTTGCTGATAATTGCTAGATTAAAAAATATTATTGCTGAATAGGTGACGGCTTAGCAGCTACCTTGATTTTAAATTTTGAAATCAGCAATGAGAGCAACCAAGGCATGTGACGTTTGATTAGGACAATCAGCTTGCCGTAGTTTGTTATTACCTGTTCCCGTTGTCGTCGGGAAATAGCTTTAACAATTTGTTGGGCAGTTTCCTCCGCAGAAATCATAAGCCTGGGGGAAATAGGATCCTCCCAGTCTGAATGCCAAATTCCCTGATTGTCTAGCTGACGAATTTCAGTAGCAACGTACCCTGGACAAATGTGTGTGACCGACACGCCATGGGGAGCCAACTCCTGAGACAACGACTCACACAAAGCCCGCATAGCAAATTTGCTCATACTATAGGGAGAATCGCCACTCAAGGCAACGTAACTTTTGACGCTACTAATGATGACCAGTCTTCCTTTAGTTTTCTTGAGGTCATCTAAGGTCGCGTAGATGGTACTCAGTACCCCAAAAACATTTGTTTCCCAAAGACGTCGATAGTCATTCACCCTGAGGTTTTCGACATTACCCTTCAAAGACCAGCCAGCATTAGCAACAACGATATCAATTTTGCCGAATTTACTACGGGCAAAGCTTGCCGCTTGATCAAGCTCACCATCCTTCGTGACATCACAGGGGATAGCAAGTACACGTTGACCGTTGGGATCAATTTGTGACGCTATGGCTTCTAATCGTTCTGCTCGCCGAGCTAGGAGTACCACATTGGCTCCTTCACGGGCTAATTCTTGAGCAAGAGCTGCTCCAATGCCAGAGGAAGCTCCTGTGATTAGTGCCACTTGATCCTTAAAGTTGCTCATCATATTGCTTGCTTAAAGTTAATTTCAATATTGTGAGCTCGCGAACAATCTAACCATATCAGCCCCAAGTTACCGTCCCTAGTATAAGGTCTAATGAATCTCCCCGCTTTCAAGGGTTAAAGATGTCAAACACCTCAGTTGTCCCTAAGTCCTAAAAAATTTTGTGCCAAGGACTTGACACATTTGTAATATGTATGTAGTATAAAAGTAAGGTTAAAGAGAAAACATCGCGCTACAAGGAGGGATGCCCAATGATTCATGTTCGGTTTGAAGGTCGTTCCTACGACATTGCTGAAGGTCAGCTGGGTATAGCCAAAAGTATGAACGATATCGTTGTTAAACAGCAACTCGCGAAGTACTTTGATGTAGCCCCAGAGCGCTTTACCTCTTATGTCATTGACCGCACTACCAACCGCAATCTGATTATCAGACCTGAAGCGGTTTATGGTTAAGGTTTATGGTTATAAGGTGTTAGGTTAAACCTTTTGTCCTGTGCCCTAATCTCAAGAAGCCTACACACAGATAACGATCCTAAGGTAGCGAACTCGGGTAACCGAGGAGCGCGAGCACTAAGCCATTGTCTTACAGAGATTTGGCGTGCGTGTCCACTGCTGAGCCATGCTTGGTGAGGACGGTCGTAAGTTGCTATAAAGCTTTTGTTAACTTGCACAGGAGCAATTGTTCCAAATTTCCCCCCGCGCCCTAACTGCTGAAGCTTACATACTACCGATCTACTCATCGGAAGGTTATAGGTTCGAATCCTATCAGCGGCGCTATTTGCCGTTGTAGCTCAAATGGATAGAGCATCATTTTATTAAAAGCTTTACTGACTTGCGCGGGCACCCCAATTCTAGTGCAATTAGAGTGGTTTTACTGGCATAACCAAACAATTTCAAAAATTCACTGAGTCACCTTCGCGCCCTGACCCGGAAAGCTTTCATACTAGCCAAATGGAAAAGGCTCTTGACTTATCATCGAGAATATACGGGTTCAAATCCCGTGTGTGATACAACAGCTTTCTGAACTTGCGCGATTGATTCAACCTTCTAGGAATAATTTCTAAATTATGGTACAGAGTGATAAAAGTACTGGTTAAAGAACTATTATAAGTTCCTATCAATTTTGTATTAACTTGCACAGAAGCAAGTGTTACAAATTTCCTCCCGCGCCCTAACTGCTGAAGCTTACATACTACCGATATACTAATCGGAGCGATGCAGCGCGGTCTTGGGGGTTCCCCCCATGAGCGACTGCATCAAGACAAGGTTATAGGTTCGAATCCTATCAACGGCGCTATTTGCCGTTGTAGCTCAAATGGATAGAGCATCATATTGTAAAAAGCTTTACTCACTTGCGCGGGCACCCCAATTCTAGAGGTTTTCACTAGCATAAATAAATAACTTTCAAATTAAACGTGTAAGGTAAAAATTGAATCACCTTCGCGCCCTGACCCGGAAAGCTTTAGTACATACTAGCCAAACGGTAAGGCAAGAGGACTGTAAATCCTTTATATGCGGGTTCGAATCCCGTGTGTGAAACAACAGCTTTCTGAACTTGCGCGATTGATTCAACTTTCTAGGAATAATTTACAAATCATGCTACAGAGTGATAAAAGTACTGGTTAAAGGACGATTGTAAGTTACTATAAATCTTTCGTTAACTTGCACAAGAGCAATTGTTTTAAATTTACCCCCGCGCCCTAACCGCTGAAGCTTACATACTACCGATCTGCTAATCGGAAGGTTATAGGTTCGAATCCTATCAGCGGCGCTATTTGCCGCTGTAGCTCAAATGGATAGAGCATCATTTTATTAAAAGCTTTACTGACTTGCGCGGGCACCCCAATTCTAGTGCAATTAGAGTGGTTTTACTGGCATAACTAAACAATTTAAAAATTCACTGAGTCACTTTCGCGCCCTGACCCGGAAAGCTTTCATACTCGCCAAATGGTAAGGCACTTGATTCTGTTCAAGTATATACGGGTTCAAATCCCGTGTGTGAAAAAACGGCTTTCTGAACTTGCGCGAAGCGATGCAGCGCCTTCATGCGGGGGTTTCCACGGGGCTGGAGAGCGATGCAGCGCGGTCTTGGGGGTTTCCCCCATGAGCGACTGCATCAAGACAGGTGCGGACGCAGGTTCCGCACACAAACCCAAAACCATGAGCGACTGCATCAAGACAAGGTAATTCAAAACACTGCTAATAAATCGTGGCTTAGTTGATGTATTTTAGGTAAATTTTTATTAATTATTCAACCTTCAACCTTTAACTAAATAACCCAATAACCTAACAACCAAACAACCAAATAACTTATAGATTTATCAAGAAATTACATAGGACCATAGGAGGTGAATCCTATGAAAACTGAAGAGCGTGACCTGCGTTTAGAATTACTAAACAGTTTATTAACTACACCCCATCGTAAGCTGGAGCAAGTGACAGAATTGCACCAACTGATGGTAGAACTTGACCCAATTTTTTACGGTCACTTAGCTGTTTGGTACGAAAATCACGGGGATGTCCGTGACCACAAAGAAGTGTTTCTAGGTCATTTGTTGACTAGCAATTTGACTGAACACCGAGATGCTGGCTTTGTGATGCTGCAAAAATTCCCACCCTACCAGGTGGCACGAGTAGTGGATTTCATGAAGCAGCAGCGCAATAAGGTGCCTCGTTCGGCTCGGACAGCAGTGCGGCGCTACCTTAAAACACGGGAAAAGACTCCAGCCTTGTTTGACCGAGCAGCATTGCGGGGTCGAAAGGCGATGAAGCATCTCTATGCTAGTTTACATATTAAGCCTAGCCCTAGAGCAGATGCAGTCTTATTTAAGGATCATCCTCCAGAAGGTTCTTTAGCTTGGATACTCAAGCAGTTAGCGAAAACTGAAACTGCTGCTGAACAGGCGCAATTGATTGTTGAACATAAGATTCCTTACACCATCGCCATTGGTGCTGTGCGCTCTGTCACTCCTACGGTTTTGGTAGCACTAATTAATTCCATGACACCCCAAGAGGTAATTAATAATCTTAAATCCCTCCAAGGGCGGGGTGCGATGGAACACCCACAGGTCAAGGAGTTGATTGAAGCAAAGCTAGAACAGGCACAGAAAAGCGATCGCGTTTCTGCGTTCAAGGCACAAGTTGCTGCTGAGGCTGCTCAGTTAGATACTCAAACTCTTGCTAAGTTAGAGCAAGTTACCAATGAGCAAGTAAAGCGCAAAGGTACCATTACCAAGCCCACTGCTCTACTAGTGGACAAGTCCGGTTCAATGGACAAAGCCATTGAAGTTGGTAAGCGGCTGGCAGCCCTAATCTCTGGTATTACTGAAGCTGAGCTGTTTGTCTATGCCTTCGATAATATGCCTTACCCAGTTAAAGCTCAAGGAAAAGAGTTGAGTGACTGGGAACATGCCTTCCGGCACATCAAGGCAGGGGGTGGGACTAGCATTGGTTGTGGTTTAGAAGTAATGCGCTCTCGGAAGCAGGCAGTTGACCAGATTATCTTGGTTACCGATGAAGGTGAAAACACAAGACCTTACTTTGCTGACGCTTACAAGACCTACTCTCGTGAATTGGGATTGATGCCCAATGTGATTATTGTCCGAGTTGGTTACTCCTACGACTGGGTAGAAACTAAACTAAAGCAGGAAGACGTGCCAGTAGAAACCTTTACCTTTGCTGGAGATTACTATTCTCTACCAAACCTGGTTCCACTGATGACTCGTCCATCACGGCTAGACTTATTGATGGAGATTTTGGATACACCACTACCGGTGCGAAATGATAAATAGTCGTGATCACGACTATTTGTGACCAAGTAGTTGTAATCATAAATAGTCGTGACCTTGGCTTAAAATAAGCAGGAAAGGATTACTATGACGCTAGTTAAAACACCCTATTTAAAGCAAGTTAGTGGTTGGCCAAAAACTGGTCGTCATATCCTAGCTCAGTTTGATGATACCCCTGCTTGAATTTGCTCCATAGCCTAGGTTCAGCGAAGAAATACGCNGCGAACAGTGGTCAGCCGTCAGCTAATCAACGGGAGGTAGTAAACAAGGTTACGGGCTGGTACCGCTGGTTGAAAATTCCTGCTCGTTTTGATCATCTGACCCCTTGCAGTGAAAGCGCCTGGTAGTTGATAGTTTATAGCACCGATCGCGCTACGCCTATTAGCTGATAGCTGACGGCTGCATGCTCACATACAAAAGGAAAATACCTATCAATTCCATTTAATTGTGCTACAGATGGTTGGGATTGGAAAAGGAGAATGGGGAAGGGAGAACCTCAAAGGGCAACACAGAAAGGAATATATTTATTATCCTTTAACCTTTCACCACACTTTTGCACCAGACATTTATAGCGGTTTATAATTAGCGGGGGTTGCAAAGCGCTATAAGTCTTTTAACTCAGATGTACTTCAGCCATGGAAACGCTATATATACGCTATCTATATATAATAATTTCTGAACTATCGTGGAACTTCCCTTGGGTTGGATGACATGAGCTCAAAGCTGAAGGCTGACGATGGATAACGGTATCGATGGTGTCGTATAATCAGCAAGTCCAACCACTTTTGTCATATAGTAAGGAGATGTTCATGTTTGAACTGGATGTTGCTTATTTGGAATCCGAATACGCCCACAAGAGTCCTCAGGAAATCCTGAAACTGGCTCTTGACAAATTTGACAACATCGCGATCTCTTTCAGTGGTGCGGAGGATGTGGTTCTTGTGGATATGGCATCCAAGATTAAGCCAGATGTGAAAGTGTTCTCCCTCGACACGGGTCGCTTGCACTCCGAGACTTACCAACTACTTGAGAAAGTCAGACAGCACTATGGAATTGCACTAGAGGTGATTCTACCGGACGCGGATGCAGTGGAAGCACTGGTTAAACAAAAGGGGTTGTTCAGTTTCTACCAGGATGGTCACAAAGAGTGCTGTGGTATTCGCAAAGTGGCTCCCTTGCGTCGCCAACTGGCTAAGCTGGATGCTTGGATTACAGGTCAGCGAAAGGATCAGAGTCCTAGTACTCGCGCTAATATCCCTGTTGTCCAGGTAGACCAGGCGTTCTCAACCCAAGAACGAACCCTGATTAAATTTAACCCCTTAGCTAACTGGAGTTCTGAACAGGTGTGGAAATACATCCGCACTAATGATGTGCCTTACAATCAATTGCACGCTAAAGGTTTCGTTAGCATTGGCTGCGAACCCTGTACCCGCCCAACTCTCCCCAATCAGCATGAACGGGAAGGTCGCTGGTGGTGGGAAGGGCAGAAAGAAAAAGAGTGTGGCTTACACAACACTACAGAACAGGGAATGACGAAGAAGGAACACCAAACAGTAAGGGTTTGAGCAACCCTCACGGAAATTAACAGACTAGGTAAAAAATTTCAGTTCAGGTACTTAAGCATTGCGGCACAATCAAGCTTGTTGCGGTTGAAATCCTAATTTTTAGGTAGAAGTGGGGAGTGGGTTGTGATATTTTCTTTATTACGCTTTTGAAAAACAACTCAGTATTGAATACTACAGAATGAAAATCACTTTAGTTAAAAAAATCAACAAGGACGGTAATTTCTGTCGCAAGTGCGTCAATGTGGTAGAAAAACTTGAAAAAAAAGGACTGATGGGTCACATAGACCAGATTGTGGTGGCTGATGAGCGTGAGCCATCTAGCGAAGGACTAGATCTAGCTATAAAGCACGGGGTAGAAGCAGCCCCTTTCTTCATTGTTGATCATGAGGACGGATCGACCCAAGTCTATAGCACTTATGTTCGTTTCTTCAAGGAAATCCTGAATCAGAAGACTTCTGAAAGGGAGGAGGTATCGGAAATTATGGATCGATACCCTGAACTAGATTTCATCTAAAAAACTGATTGCTGTAATCGTAACACTAAGGTGATTAGGTGATGTTAGCGTAGCTCGACTAAGTCCGGTGATGGAAATATATCGGTTCTCGATTGGTTCTCGGTTAATTCCCAAAGCCTGATGCTATAGTCGCAGCTCGCTGACGATTAAAGCAAAAAAGACCATGTAAGGAAACAACCAGGAGATTGATCATGAAAAAAGTTGTAGTTTTAGGCGGTGACGGATTTTGTGGTTGGCCCACAGCTCTCCATCTATCTGATACTGGTCATGACATTGTAATTGTTGATAACTTGTCACGACGCAACATTGATAATGAGTTGGAAGTGACTTCTTTAACTCCTTACCAGCCCATGTCCACTCGTTTGAAGACATGGAGTGAGGTTTCTGGCAAACAAATCCAGTTCTATAACTTTAATGTAGCCAAAGACTATGATCGCTTACTCAATCTATTGCTAACCTATCAACCGGATGTGGTGATTCATTTTGCCGAACAGCGGGCTGCACCTTATTCGATGAAGTCATCTAGCCATAAGCGCTACACGGTAGATAATAACTTGAATGCGACCAATAATCTGCTAGCTGCGATTGTGGAGTCGGGTTTGGATATACATGTGGTTCATTTAGGAACCATGGGAGTCTATGGTTATGGTACTGCTGGAATGAAGATTCCGGAAGGGTATTTAGATATCCAAGTGACTACGGATGAGGGGAAAATGATACAGCAGCAGATCTTGTACCCAGCCAATCCGGGCAGTATCTATCACATGACCAAAACTCAGGACCAGCTGTTTTTCTCTTACTACAACAAGAATGATGGGGTGCGCATCACTGACCTGCATCAGGGGATTGTTTGGGGAACTCAGACCAAGCAGACAAAGCTGGATGAACGGCTAATTAATCGCTTTGATTACGATGGAGACTATGGTACGGTTCTCAATCGGTTCCTGATGCAGTCAGCGATTGGTCATCCATTGACAGTACATGGAACAGGGGGTCAAACCAGGGCATTTATCCATATTCAAGATACGGTGCGGTGTATAGAGTTAGCGATCGCAAATCCTCCGGCTTCTGGAGACAGGGTGAAAATCTTGAATCAGATGACGGAAACCCATCGGGTACGGGATTTGGCCAAGATTGTCTCTGATATCACTGGGGCGGAAATTTCCTATCTAGAGAACCCGAGAAACGAATCAGCGGAAAATGAACTGGCTGTGGAGAATAAATGCTTCTTGGAAATGGGTCTGGAACCAACCACCTTGGTTAAGGGTCTGATGCAAGAGGTAATCGAGATTGCCTCTAAATATGTCGATCGTTGCGATCGCTCGAAGATTGTCTGTACATCACTGTGGCGGCAGAAGGGAAATGGAGTGAGTATGGCCGCAGAAATTCCTGATCAAACCACATCCAACAAAACGGCGGTGGGTGTAGGTGCCAATTAAGAATTAGGTAGCGCGTAAGTGGGAGCACATTATACCTTGAGCGGTCAGCTTCTGCTGGCCTTACAACTAATAGCTGATCACAAGGACAGCATGGGCTTAGCACCATTACCACCATTACTGACCGCTCAACGTATCTGAAACTCTGGCAATCTTAATAAGTTAATCAGTAGTGAAACCTCTTGCTACCCTAAAACTAGTTGATCCGATTGCCTGTTATGTATCAAACTGACCCCCCTCGTCCGGCCAAGGAAACCCTGCCGACAATGTATGATCTCCCTAGTGAAGATCCAGAGGAACCAGGCTTGCCAGACGAGTTTCATGATTTTCAACCTCAGCTATTACGGGAGACGTTCTCTCCACCGAGTTACCCAAGGGATCAGATCTTTGTGGGGACTGACTTGAATCTGTACTATGATGTTCGTCATCCTCAATGGTACAAGCGACCGGATTGGTTTGGAGTAGTTGGGGTGTCTCGGTTTTATGAACAGCGAGACTTACGATTGAGTTATGTGATGTGGCAGGAAGGGGTCAGTCCATTTATCGTAGTGGAGTTGCTCTCTCCAACGACGGAATCAGAAGATTTAGGGCAAACCCTACGGGATATCGATCAACCGCCGACTAAGTGGGAGGTTTATGAACGTATTCTTCGTATTCCTTATTATGTGGTGTTTAGCCGATACACCAATGAGTTAAGAATTTTTGAGTTGAAAGGGTTAAACTATCAACAAGTAAGCTTGGACACCGACAGATTCTGGCTGCCAGAATTAGGGCTGGGCCTAGGAGTATGGTCTGGGTCATACCAAGAGGTGAATGGACGATGGTTACGCTGGTATGATGAATTAGGGAACTGGATTCCCACAGGCTCTGAACAGGCTCAACAGGCTCAGGATCAGTTGCAGCAGACTCAGCAACAGTTGCAGCAAGCTGAGCAAGAAGCTCAACGGGAACGCCAGGAAAAAGAAATGGCTCAACAGCAGGCAGCGAGATTAGCAGAACGTCTGCGACAGCTGGGGATTGATCCCGAAGAGGTTTAAAAGGTGTCGTTAGCAGCAGAATAGAAAACGCGATGCTAGGTACGAGCCGCTAGGCGAACGCATATAGCAATACCCGTCTCATATCAAATCCTGTTCCCAAACTACCCTTATCTGCATAGCCATAGATTCCTGGAATACAAAGATTTGGTCGATTTTTATAAAAGGGTTTTGACAAACGGATTTGATATAAGTCCACTTATACGCTTAGTTCAGTTCTGGAGTATTTAGTTTGATTATTATAATAATACGAGAGCGCGTTGTTTTTTGTCCATTTGCTCTCGCAACGCCCTATAGCCACGTAAGGAGTTTAGCGGTGGGAGGATGTCAATCATGGTTTACCACTTCCTCACCAATATTGTTTGTTAGAAAGCTAGCTTTTTTTTATATAATGATTATAATTGTCATAAAGTATCTATTCGAGATTGTCTGCTGGTGAACAAAACTAACCATCGTTTTGAAGTTGTAATTGTGGGGGCTGGGGCTGCTGGAATTGGCTGTGCAGTAGTCTTAAAAGATTTAGGAATTGAAAACTTTGTAATTTTAGAACGACATCAAGTAGGGGCTTCTTTTAGGCGTTGGCCTGAAGAAATGCGATTCATTACGCCGTCGTTTCCCAGTCATGGTTTTGGCTTGCTGGATCTCAACGCAGTAGTTTTAAATACTTCTCCTGCCCTCAGTTTCAGAAAAGAACATCTTTCGGGGAAAGAATATGCCCTATATTTGGAGACTGTAGCAGAGCATTTTAAACTACCTATAAAAACCGAGACAAATGTGAAAACTATTGCAGCTTTACCTCAAGGCAAAGGCTTTGTCTTGGAAACTTCTAAAGGCGAGTTGCGTTCGCAGTTTGTGATTTGGGCAGCAGGAGAGTTTCAATATCCCAATCTTAATCCGTTCCCAGGAGCAGAATTCTGCATTCATAATTCCAAAATACGTTCTTGGACAGAGCTTAAGGGGAAAGAATTTGTAGTTGTGGGAGGCTATGAAAGCGGTGTAGATGCAGCGTCAAATTTGGCAGCATTAGGGAAAAAAGTAAAGTTAATCGATCGCCAGAGTAGCTGGTTAAACTTAGACTCAGATCCTAGTGTTTCTCTGTCTCCTTATAGTCTAAAACGTTTAGAAATAGCTTATTCTATGGGTCGGGTCGAACTAATTGGAGAACAGCACATTGAAGCAGTCAAAGCAGTAAAAAAAGGATTTGTGGTGGAGAGCGAGTACGAACAGTGGTTTAGTTCCACACCACCAATTCTCTGTACGGGATTTAACAGCAGTTTAAAACAAATCGCATCTCTATTTGACTGGTCAAATGGCTATGCAGCCCTGACTGAAGAAGATGAGTCTACCATAACTCCAGGATTATTTGTCGTGGGTCCTTCGGTGCGTCACGGAAAGTTGATTTTTTGCTTTATTTACAAATTTCGGCAGCGATTTGCTGTAGTCGGTAATGCGATCGCTCAAAGTCTGGGAATCGATACAACGACCTTGGAAGCCTATCGCCGAGAAGGTTTGTTTCTAGATGACCTTTCTTGCTGTAATAACGATTGTGTTTGTTGAAAAGTAAAGTGAATATTTTTACGCCGTCAAAATTAGAGCGCGATTGTATTGTGGTTATTGGTAAAGAGAGTACGGGCAAGTCCCAACTAATTGCTTCTCTTACAGGACAGACTGCCCATAGTGCCAATTTTCGCGGTTCTACAGTGACTTGTGACACTTATCAATCTGAAGCCTATACCTTTATCGATACTCCTGGAATTCTCTATCGTTCCGACAGCGTAACTACTAAGAAAGCTTTAAGACAGCTACAAGAAAATGACACCGTGCTATTGATAGTCAAGGGAACCGAAGTAGATCGAGATTTAGCAGATCTACTACCTTTAGTAGCAGATAAAAGGGGCATTGTGGTGATTACTTTCTGGGATAAGGTATTCTCGACGGTTCATAACGGACATCTCACGGGTCTGGGGCAACCCCAGACCCCGTGTCCTCCTCAACAAGTGGTTCGGGAATGGAGGGAAACTTCTAGCCTGAGCATTGTCACTGTAGATGCCCGCCACATTACTACAGAACAAAAAGACCATATTTTTGCTTCTCTGCAAGAACCTCATCCTTTTCCCGCCCAATGGATTCCTACAAGGGCTGGCTGGTATATAGAACCCCAACCAACGCTGTTAGAACATCCTCGACTAGGCTGGTTATTGGCGATCGCTTTATTACTTATTCCTGCGATTATTGCTGTCTGGGGTGCTAACTCCTTTGCGACCTTAGCAGATCCTATAGTACAAAGTGCGATCGCTCCTGTTATTAAACCTTTATCCCAACTCCCAATCTGGTTAAGAGAAATACTGATAGGTCAGTATGGACTGATAACTATGAGTCCGTTGCTGTTTATTTGGGCGATGCCCACAGTAATTCTCTATGCCATATTCTTGGGCGCATATAAAGCTAGTGGCTTAATAGAACGAATTACCATTGCTCTCAATCCTTTACTCCGTCCGTTTGGGTTATCGGGACGGGATTTAGTACGAGTAATTATGGGTATGGGGTGTAATGTTCCTGCGGTGATTAGCACCCGTGCCTGTTCTAGTTGTTCTAGGGGAACTTGTATTTCCGCGATCGCTTTTGGTTCGGCTTGTTCTTATCAGTTTGGCGCAACTTTAGGGGTCTTTAGTGCTGCTAAGTTACCTTACTTGATAATTCCTTACCTGCTGTATCTAACCGCAACCACCTTGATATATACCTACATCATTTCTTCCCCTACAGCTAAATCGAATCAGAATCCCCTAGTAATCGAAGGAAGAGCATTTTTAGAATTTCCTGATTCGTCAGTAATTTGGCGCGAAGCTAAGTCAACTATTAATCAATTTTTGTTCAATGCAATTCCCATATTTTTAGTTATTACCGTTATTGCTTCTTTGTTGAATTGGTTAGGAACTATCGCAGCTTTAGCTAATATTATTAACCCTTTGATGGGATTGTTTAATTTACCCACTGAAGCCTCATTGCCTATTATTTTAGCTTCTATTCGCAAAGATGGACTGCTATTATTTGCCGAACCAGAAACCTTGGCTATGTTAACTCCATTGCAGGTTTTGACTGGGGTGTATCTAGCAGGAGTATTGCTACCTTGTTTAGTTACTCTGTTAACTATTACGCGAGAACAGTCTCTTCGATTTGCTTTATTGCTGTTAAGTAGACAGGCGATCACTGCGATATTTTTTTCTCTATTACTTGCTTGGGGAGGATTATTAATCAAGTAATAAGTAATGGGCGATCGGTAGTTTCGGGACGAAAACGTACGGTAATACCACTTGAGCTGCTCTAAGAATCCTTTAAACCCTGATTAATCCCAAATTCGGTTATAATATACTCAATACAAAATCATAATGTCAAATGCCCAAAAAAGATTATTTAGCTGACAATGGTTAACTTATGACTAACTTTTATAAGCTTTTATAAACCGGATTTGGTATCAGTTATTAACTTGAAAATTACCCGATAAGTTGTTTGTCACTATTAGTCCTTGGCCTGATATCAAGTTCCCTATTCCCTTAACTATCAATTATTATCTGAAGTATTGTTGATTTGAACATTCCTGTGACTAGTACCATTGTGACTAGTACCATTGTGACTAGTACCATTGTGACTAGTACCATGGGATTGTCTGGCCATCCACTGAGTCAATTCCTGAGATAGCTGAGTTAGGGACTCAATTAACTGGTGTGAAACGTCTACAGGAAAATTACCAGAACGGACGTGCAAATCTAGCTTAGGAAAGGGAATATCAACATGGTAATGACGTAGTATTTCTTCAATCAGAAAGTAAAGCTCACTTTTGATTTGGAACTGCTTGGGAGGGTCTTCAATCCAAACCAACAACTCAAACTTGAGGGCATTTTCTCCAAATCCAGTAAAAAATACATTAGGGGCAGGTTGATCTAAGATTTCTGGATGTTGAGAAGCTGCCTCAATCAGAGCACTACGTACTTTAATTGGATCTGAACCATAGGCCACGCCTACGGGTAATTTTAATCGGGATACTGGATTATTGTGAGTCCAGTTGACCACTTCAGCTTCAAGAAAGCGAGAATTGGGGATAATGATTGAGACTTGATCCAACGTCAGGATTTCTGTACTCCGAATACCGATATTTTCTACTGTTCCCATCAGTTCCCCAACATTCACAAAGTCCCCTACTTGGATCGGACGCTCAAAAATGAGTACCAAACCGCTGACACATTCTTTAGCAATTCCCTGGATTCCCAAGCCAATGCCCACACCCAAGACTCCGACAAATACAGCTAGAGAACTAAAGTCGATTCCCCACAACTGCAATAGGACAATAACACCGATAAAGAGTATGGCATAATGGATAATCAGGGCAATAGTCTCCTGCGCAGGGCGGCTGAGATTGGTGAGGCGAAGAATCCGCGATCGCAAAACTTTTTTTACTGCCTTGGCTAGGAGTATCAGAGCAGCAAATAACCCAATCAAGCTTAATAAGCCTAAGACAGAATAGGGTTTATCTCCCACCCAAATGATTTCCCACGTTAAGCTTTGAACAAATGTGTCGTTAAGTTGGCGGCTCAACTGGCGAGTTTGGGGAAATAGGTTACTAGTATAAATCAGGGTAAATACTAGGATAGTGAGCCGGAAAAGGAGTATGAGAGTCCCGCCTGCAATTTCAGCACGTAAGGCAGGTTGGCGACGGTGTCGATGGGTTGACTTAGTTAGCTTTTTGTGAAACAGCCATTTAATCCGGTGATCCCACAGCGAGCCTACTCCCCAACTAGACATGATTCCCCATAAGCTACATCCAACGGATAAGAATACCGCTTGCAGGATATAGTCCTGGGTACGTTCGAGAAAAGCCCGTTTCATGGCATTCTGTAGCAGTCTTTGCCAAAATTGGGCTTGTTCCTTGGGACTTCTTCCGGTTACAGTATCATTGGTGGTTACTGATAGCAAGTAGCTACCATTTACCTTGATCACTGGTAAATTGTCAGTGCCAGCGATTTCTACGTCTATGGTTGTTGGTGCTGTCTCGATGATTTGCTTGAGGGTATCACTGGCGTAATCAGCCCGTTGTTGAGCAGTTAATGAACCAGCCGGTGCTACCTCAAACAGCGATAATCAGGGTTTGCTCGATTTCCTCTACCATGCGGATGCCGTTTTCAACGTCATGCCAAATGTGGGGATCGGGTTCCATTTCCCCTTCTTCCTCCACTTCAATAATGTCCTGGACTGCTTCTTCGTGTACCGCCAGTTTGGGGGCTGCGGTGGTGCTAGCTTCCGCCATCTCAATAATCGACGGCTCAAAGTTCATCCCCGCGTAGAACACGGCATCCGCCACCTCGATCGCCCGTCGGTCAGACGGCCTAGCTTGATATGTGTGCGGGTCTTGTTCATAGTCGATCAGACAGTTGGGTTCCAACACCCCCTTCGCAATTTGCTCCACCATGCTGCAGAGAACGCTGTAGGAGGCGACGACCTTCGGAGTACCGCCATCGGCATTGGCGATTTCATCGGCATTTCTCCCTTCCCTCTGGGTGGTGATCGTCTCGGCAGTGCCGCCACCAGCCGCCAAGCCAACTACAACGGCTATTGCCGCAAAAGTGCCTGCAAAACGAGCCTTTGACTGAAATAAAAAACCCATTAAAGTCTCCTGAATAAGTATATAGAGTATTAGATAGTATATAGTCCAGAAAAAATCTCATTAAGCCCAGAACCTGACCGTGGCAAACAAACCCTGTCTGCATCGGTAACAGCAGGTTGTCGCAACTGAGCAGACTGAAAAATTCAGTCGCTCCCCTTGGCAACCCTCCGGAAGTCTTATCTAGCAGCATCATGCAGCCATTCGACAACTCTCAATTCCCCAGTTGAGGGGGAAGTGTATAATTTTGAGATATATTTGCAACATTATACTATTATCATAACTATTATACATATATCATTTTTTTCATTTTTTTTTCATTTTCTATTCACTTTTTTCTGGAGGCAGACTATGCTGATCGTTCAAGATTTGTCCGTGAGGTATCGCAGTTTCACGGCGCTCAACAATGTGAGTTGTACCTTTGACACTGGCGAGTTAGTGGCCATTCTTGGCCCAAACGGGGCGGGTAAAAGCACCATGGTCAAGGCCATGCTGGGGCTGATTCAGTCGGCTACGGGTACCGCCCTGCTGAAAGGGAAACCTCTGACACAGCAGCTTTCCCAGGTTGCCTACGTGCCCCAACGATCGCAAATTGATTGGGACTATCCCGTCACTGTCTGGAATGTTGCCATGATGGGCCGTACCCTGCAAACTGGGCTGTTTCGTCGGCCTAGTAGGCAATCTCGCGAGCTAGTGAAGGCGGCGCTACAGCGGGTGGGGATGTATGAGTACCGCGATCGCAGCATCAGCGACCTATCCGGCGGGCAGCAGCAGCGGGTCTTTTTAGCCCGCGCCCTGGCTAAAGAAGCCGAACTCCTGATTCTGGATGAACCCTTCAATGGAGTGGATAAGAAAACGGAATCCATTATGTTCGACATTTTTAACGAGCTGAAAGCCCACGCCAAAATCTTGCTTATCATCAGCCATGATCTCAGCGAAACCCTGGATAATTACGATCAGCTGTTATTGCTGAACAAGCACGTTGTCGCCCAAGGCCCGCGCCACGAAGTCATGACAGAAGATAACCTGGTGACTGCCTATGAAGGACCCGTACTATTCGTCACCGCCTAACCTTTACACCATCGGAATTGATAAATCAAAAGGAGAATTTCTTGAACGTACTACTTGAACCGCTCAACTTTGAATTCATGCGCAATGCTATGATTATGGGAATTTTTCTGGGCATTTTGTGCGCTGTCGTGGGCAGCTACATGATCGTGCAGCAGATGAGCATGATGGCGGACATGATTGCTCACTCTGTCATGGCCGGTTTGCCGCTGGCCGTGTTTCTGAAGTTGCCCCTGTCGGTGGGGGCGCTGGTGGCGGGGGTGCTGAGTGCCGTCGTGCTGTCGGGCATTGAGTCCCAATCCCGGCTCAAGCTGGATGCCGTAATGGCATTGATCTTTTCATTGTTTTTAGCGACTGGCACAACACTGGTAACGGTGCTGCCAGGAGCCGACCGTATCGATGTGATTCACATTTTGTTTGGCAATATCCTGGGGGTCAACCAGAGCGATCTGAAGCTGACCTTCGGCATCACGTTAATCATTGTGCTTGGCGTCTGGCTGTTTTACAAAGAACTTTTGTTTTACACCTTTGACCCCATTGGGTCTCAGGCCAGTGGCATGAGGGTGCGCTGGTATTACCTCGGCATAGTCACTGCCATTAGCCTGACGGTGGTTGCCAGTCTGCAAACCGTAGGAGTTTTACTGTTGATGGGCATGCTGGTCGCACCTGGAATGACGGCTTATATGCTGGTCAAAGAGCTGCACCACATGATGATTTTGGGCAGCTGTCTGGGGGCATTTGCCAGTATTGCCGGGATGTATTTGAGCTACTACCTGGATATTCCTTCGGGGTCTGCCATCGTTCTAGTAGCTTTTGGGCTTTTTCTGCTGGCGTTCCTGTTCAGTCCATCCCATGGGATTTTAACGAAATCCGGCTTTGTTAAAGACATCAAGCAATAAATTTATCGTAACTGCTAACATCGCAAAACCCTCGTGAAATTATGACAGTACCGACGAATCCTGTCTGTGTTAGGCCACTATGCATATTCTAGCACATTACTTGAAAGCCGTCGTTCGCGTAGCGTGGCCAAAGGCCAACGTTCGCGTAGCGTGGCCAAAGGCCAAGGACGGGGCTTGAAACCCATCTTTTTGGTCATCTCACTCAGTTGCGCGGTGCGATAGTTTGTAGCACAAATTCGACCACATTGGGGGTTAGCGGAGAATCATTCAAAACCCATTTTGTCGGACGGTCTCGCCTTGCGCCGTTCCTGAATGCCTGCTTAGCGGCTCCTGACACTGTAATGCGGGCCCCATCACTTTATGATAGCTCACATCAAGGAAGTTGTCGATAATTATTCTCCAACCACAGAGGTTGTATTGTTGCTGGAGTATGAGCGATCAAGTGACGTTCTTTTAGTTGAAAAACTGACCCATTACACCACCTCAATGCTACGAGCAAGTCTGTAAAACTTGGGATGAATTCCAGCCAGCAGTTAGTGCTGGGCAAGATGAACAACTTCCAACAATCTTTCAGAACTGAGATATCGATAAATTTGTTATTTAAACCCTAATTAAAGTAGATTTTTAGTCTCAATTATCAGACTGTTTTGCCATTGCTTTTTATTTTTGGTTTTGGTTGACCATTTTTGAATTCAAAATTCAAATTTCAAAATCCAAAAAATCGAGCTAATGCTTAATCATATAAATATTGGCTAATAGTTATATGATTAAATAACTGAATTTTTTAGGGGTATAATCTAGTATGGGTGAATTGTAGAATGTGGGATATATGGAAGTACCTTTTTCAGAATCTTGTGTTTTTTCAACGACAACTCAAGGAAGAACTGAGACAAATCAGGTGACTGTTGCCGTCATTGATACTGGCATATCACCAGAACGCTTGGAAAACCCTATTATGCTTCCCGGTATTAACCTGAGTGGAGAAGGTGATATTGATGATACGACGGATAGTGGTAAGCATGGTACAGAAGTTGCCAGAACTATTCTTTCTATTGCTCCTCATACCAGGTTAGTTCCGATTCGACTGATGGATCGTTATGGTTGTCTCCATGAGCGAGAAAAGGTTGATGAGGCGTTTGAGTGGATTCTGGAAAACCGGGAATCTCTGGGAATTAATATTGTCTGTGCTACGTTTGCCGATTTTAGTCATTCTACCTCAGATGCAGAGTATCGAGGGAGTCGTTTGCAGCAACGGATTGCCACTTTACGGGAACTGAATGTGCTGACAGTTGCTCCCGCAGGAAATTGGTATCGGGAGTTTCGGAAGAAGTTACCTCAAGGAATGGCTTGGCCTGCGATTATTCGAGAGGTAATTAGTGTGGGAGAAGTGGAGGAACGGGAGGATGGCATGCGGTTAACGGAACGTACCCAACGACTGCATTCATCGTTGGGTACGGGATGTCAGACTACTGTGTTTTCAACTTCGGGTGAGTTGGGGAATACCAGTGGTGCTGCTGCTATTGTTGTTGGAAAGATTGCGGCTTTACTTGAGCTGATAACACTGATGGAAGTAAATCTTGCGCTTGCAACTCTATTAAAGAGTCAACAATGTTTGTATTACATAAACCAATTTTTTTTACCATAATACTTTCCCGTGTTTGGATATTGGTCAAATATTGCAGTTATAATGAAATAGGCTTACCTTTAATAGCTCCTGCCAAGCCGAACCCAAAAGCAGGTACACGGAAAATCCCTGCAAACCCCAACAAAAGGGCCTTACTGCTGGGTTCTGGATCAAAAGCAGCCAAACTAGCACATATCCTGCTTGCATTCACAAAATATGTTGCAAAAGTAAACTTATATCTGTTCTTATATTTGCCTGTAGGTTCTTCATCTGTCACTCGCTTATAAAGCTTAAACCAAATCTCTTTTACTAAAGCGAAAGCAGCAATTGCAAATATACAACCACTTGTGCCTTTATTGGTGTAGGGAATATTAGCAAAACACATTACAAATATCTCTATCAACATGACAACCATCACACATGATGAAGCGAAAGCTCCATTATTTTCTGCATCAAGGATCTTTTCGATAGCTATATCATTAGGATCTTTCAGGATAATTACTCCAATGATACTCATGAGAATCAAGCCAACAGCAACTGACCTAACAGAAATTAGCTTTCTTGTCATGTAACCGCCCATATCTGTTTCTGCTCTAGGAAGGATTATGCTCTCTAGTCCCAAAATTCCCACCAGCAGAGGGAACACTAAAACCCAAGCAAATGCAGAGACGACAGAGAAAATCCTCCACCACCAGATATCTGGCATTATAAAAGACTGTACCCTGACTACTTTATTGTGAGGAATTGCTGGAAGTTCACCCTCTTTTATTGGAGCTTCTCCAAAAAGGATTTTGTAGGTAATCGTTGTTGGAACAGCAACAAGCAAAGCTACGGCATCAATCAATTTAAACGAAGTGCTAACAGATTTACCTGTAATCCACTTGAGCAGTTTTTCGATAAAGGGAAACCCGATCTCTGCGAACATCAGATTTCGCCCAAAGCTGATTAAGTCTTGGATGAGATCGAAAAGTTTCAAAATCACGCCCTTGATTATCCGAAGAGCTGTCCCAAGAGCCTCCGAGCCTACCTCTTCAATCAGGGAATTGATTTTACCAAATATCCAGCCAATACTAATATCTTCAACATCTGGTAAATCGTCTTTAAAGGCATTGGAAAAAATAACTTCCATCTGCTTAAAGCTCTGTGATAGTTCATCCCAGGCAGTTTTAAACGTACCTTCAAGAAATTCCGCGAGGGCATTTTGAAGAGTTATATCCGGATCTGGAGTCTTGATTTCAATGACTTCGTTGGCGATATTTTGAAATTTCTCAAAAATCCAAGAAATAGCACTATTGCCATTCACCAAATCCATTTTCTTTTGCGTATCATCGTCTGTATTCTTTTTCACCACAGACGACAAGCTACTGGATTCATCCTCTTTTGGTCGCCGATTTTCTGGCGATTTCCAGTTCTCAACTGTCTCAATAAGCTCATCAAAAGTGCTTTCTACACCTTTCTTCATTGGCTCAATAGAATCTTTAATCCGGTCGATCGCCACATCAGTTGCTCGAACCAATACATCGCGAACGCGCAGGATATCATCCCAATTAAAAAGAAACTTGAGAAAATTCCAAACTTTTTCCAGACCTGTTTTACACTGCTTCCATAACCATTTAATTGCACCACCCACTTGTTCCAGAGTATTCAGAACAAAACTTTTGATTTTATCGCCAATTTTACAAACAAACTTAAAAACGCTTTTGGCAGCTTCTTTTGTTTTGTGGATGACAAAAGTTATCCCACCTTTAATCCCATCTTCTCGAACCCCATTAATTAATCCCTCGAAAAAGTCAACAATCCCTTCACCTACATTTTTGAAAAACTTGCCAACATTCTCAACAGCATTAATAACCGAATTTATAGCATTACCGACGATGGTTTTTACCCCATGCTCATCAGCCTGAATACCCCAACGATAATCATCAGGTACAGTATCAGTACGTAACGTGGAACTAAAAGGCTGATCGCAGTTTACTAGGGAAATCCCAGCAACAACACCATTAGCAGAATTGGCTAAGGAAGACATCTGATTAAGAGAGCCTGCCAACATATCCACTTTGTTTTTGTCTGCTCCTGTACGGAAACTTTCGGGGAGTAAAGGTTCAGGTTCTTCACCCTCTTTTGTGGAGATAGTCGCCTTTCGCAGTTCATCAGCTTTTATAGTTTTAAATCGTTCGTGTACTCCACTAGCAGGATTAACATCAATACATTGATCAAATCCCTCAATCTGAAAGCGATAAATGGCTGGAGTAAAAGAGCGCACGCGATCGTACAACATAACGCTGCCATTAAAATCTGTCTCGGTTTTAATGGGCGGCAATTCAGGCCCGATAAATACCGCTTTACCGTTGATAACAACACTGGAGAGAACAGAAGCAGTTACCGTAACCTTGACATTGGGTTTAGGCAGACTACTATCACTCAACACCCGTAGATTTGTACCATAGCAAGTAATTGGCGTAACTTCTTCTGGATCGGCAACCGTTAGCGGTCGTTCTTGCCAAATACCTTGACTTTCTTCTCGGCAAAGGAAACCAGCTTGACCATTTCCATACACCACAAGCAAAGATGTTGTCATATGTTTGTCTCCATGCACGGGAGCGATCGCTTGCACCCCTACGCGCAAACGCAAAGGTTCCCCCCAGTCTTGATCAGCAGCCTTCTTAACAACATTCAGATCGCCATTTTGTAACAAAGACCAAACAGAAGCACTACCATCAGGTGCATCCCCCACAATCAAATCCCGGACATTAGGGGCAAGATCTGGTGGTGTTACTACGGTAGTAACAATTTCTCCTTTTTTACTAGCTTTTACTTGATAAATGTCACGAGCTTTAATCTGGTGAACACCTTGACCGCCAACATAAATATCGCTGCCATAAATCGGTCCCAATCTCCGAATATCTGCAACTTTTTTAGTTAGTCCTGTTTCTAATACATTTGCTCCATCTGGACAAGGAAGAGGTTGGACAGGGGGACTAGAATCAAAACGACCATCTTTATATCTTGGGAAGAGACGGAAAGACAAGTCTATTGTTCCGTTATGGTTACCCAATACAGCAATACCACAACCCAATAAAGGTAAAACTGCCACTTCAAAGTCTAAGATTTCTTTGAGAGTGAGTGCTGTATTAAAAATTAGAGCAAGATCAAATTGCTGTTCAATATTATTACTACGAAGCAAGTAAAAAACCTCATCTGAACCGCTATCTCCAGCCAAAACAACTGTCCAAACACCATCTCCTTCATCTAACACCCGAATTCCTACTACTCGAACACCTTTTAGAGTACCTTGTCGAGTACCACAGTCTTTCCATTCAATATTTTCCCAATCGCTTTCACAACTACTCAGATCATAGGCAACAAAAACTCGGCTACCATCGGAAGAGTCATCATCTACTGCGACAGCAATAGTAATCTTATCGTCCTCTGTCCAAGCAGCACTATGAGCATGGACTGGCAGCGGTTTACCATCAATCCCCTTAAATGCTTGGCTCAGATCGATTAGCTTCCAACCATCCCCACTCTTGGATTCATCATCCTTACGCACGAGATAAAGTTGGTTTTGATTGCTAATAGTTAACACCATTGGTGTTACAACGTTCCCTTTTTTGTCGGGAATAGCAACCATACGACGTTGAAAACGTCCATGAGCATTAGGATCTGCTAGGTCTTCCCGACCAAATGTGCGGGAAGATTCCATATAGTCAATGATATCTGTACCAACTGTAAACCGAGCTTTTTTGTCAGTTGTATCCTTGGTGGAAAAACTGATTACGTTAGGATTGACAAGTTTAGGACTATGATTTTGCATTATGTTCACCCTAGTGAATAGTTTTTAATTACTTGTATGTAGGAAAATTCCATGAAAATTAAATTGTGATGGCTTACTTTTGAAGCTTAAGGCGTTTTATAAATCACATCAAAGAGCAAATCACCAGCATATGAGAAGCTTGGTGTTTGGAAAGTAAATACTCCACGACCTGGCGGGATAAATGATTTCTCGGCTAGACTCATGTCGATTGTTTTTAAGTTATTTTTAATAGCTGTCTTCATCATTTCTCGATTTTTTTTCTGTAAATCAGCAATAGTTTCATTGGCTGTTTTTTGAGCCATAAGAATTTTAAACGCTTCTGAAGCAAAACTATCCTTATTTTTAGTTAATTTTGCCAACCCTTGGACTTCTTCTTTTTCTACAGTAACTTCGCTAAATTTAATATCTTTTGAAGTTTCCGTATTAATTTGAAATTTTTCAGTTCCACCAGAATCCTTCAATCTAATAGTAGCATTAAAAGTTTGAAATCCAGCAAGCCTAATCCAAGATTCTCTACCAAGTGATTTAAGCCCAATAACCCATGAATCATAATTGGCCGTAGTCTCAATTTTTCCTTCGATTTCAATCTCATTTGTTTGAGGCTTAGGTTTAATTTTCAACCAGGCAGTAACTTTAATTAAATATTTAGCGTTAACTATATCATTTCTAGATTTGCAATCTTCATAAGGTATAAGTTCATATTTCCAGCCCTTCTCTTCTTTTATAGGTTGTACCTTCAACTCTTTGGTACATCCGGGTAGAATATGCTTTTCAAAAAATACGAATTTACTAATAGCCATTAGTCCAGACACAGAAGAGTCTACACCAGTTATTTTTTTGGAATCAATCCAATTATCTGCAAGCTTGTTGCGAGCTTCATCTAATTTTTTTTTCTTCGGAAGCTCTTGTTCCCCAAACACACCCAAATAACTAAGAGTACTGGCTTTTTTGTAATCATCATTTCCTTTGACATGAAACGAAAAATCAGTTAGCCCAAAAGTTGGAACATATTCTTGTGTTTGGCAAAATACAACTTTTCCAAACACAAAATCAGTCTTATTTTTGTTGAATAACTTACTTATGGAATCCCTTATTTTCAATGAATGTTTGTCTGGAATATCTTGAGGAATATCATTTGATACATTGGAAACCAGATCAACATCTGTAAACTTCATACATAAATATTCGATGGAGAAAACAGAATCAGGAAATTCATATTTACTAGCTTTATTGACTTCTCCTTTATATTTTTTAACTGCATCTAGGTCTTCAAAGCTCATCTTTTTAAGTGATTCGGAAGAAGGTTTCTTTTGGTCTATTGTTGACAGAAATGAAATAGTGAAAGGAGTTAAATAGAATTCATTGAAATATTGATCACGATTGTCTTTCTTATATTGTTGAGCATATTTATTAAAAACATCTTCATCATCAAGATTTTCTTGTTTTTCCCTCATACAATTTTCCACTGCTTTTTCCATGTCACGTCTCTCTTTACGAGTCAAGTCTTTTTCTTCGTAAACAGTGATCGATTTTATTGGTAGTGTAACTTCAACCTGTGCGAGTTTTGTGCCCGTTACATTCAAATTCAGCTTTATTGGGTCGAGTTCGAACTTCATGCCAGATCCTTCAGATTCCGTGTCAGGGATGTACAAGGAAGCAAACTTTTTCTTTTCCATTCTAGTAAATTTATCGAAAAAATCAGAGTTAGCAATCCAAATATCCCATGCTACTTCCATTTGGCTGTTGATTGCTTGCTGAGTCAGAGCAAGGCACATATCGAAGTCGGTGAGAGAGTTGCGAGTATCGTTGGTCATAACTTTCCTTAGCAATAGTGATAAAAGACTAACACCGAGTTCCATTCAAGAAAGGGATTCGCCTTTAGTATATCTGGGTCAAAAGCAGTATCAGTTGAAGGCAAAAAAAGTCCTCATACACCCATAGATTACAATGGTTTTTTTGCTAGACTTTAGGTGGCCACTGTTTTTTTGCTTTCTAAATACTAGACGTTACTCGGTATGATTTTCTGACTGTTTTTTCCAAAAAAAATAAATTGTCTAAAAAAAATAGCGATCGCCCCTCCCGTATCGGCCAATGTCCGGTCCCAAATTCCCCCAATATACTTTGATGGGCAATGGGCAATAGACGATAATTTTATGTTTTCAATAAAAGGATTTATGAACCCAGATGTAGTATGATTCTGTATCCAACTCAGCAATAAAACAGGCAGCCTAAATATTTCGCTGCGCCACATCAAAGGCCATCGCCAGACGTAACCATATCTTAATAACTCCCTACAGTGATTAGCAACTTTAGTAACAGTCTGACTCACAAGTTCCCTTGACTCTATAGAACTATCTACAAATTCAGGTATTTCTGCCTTTACTTCCTCAAAATACTCTTTTGCTGATACTATCCCTGTTTCTTCAACAGTCTGGTTCGCGAGTTCTGTTAGTTCAACAGAACCCTCCACAAACTCAGGTGTTTCCCCTTCTTTCTTAATCTCCCTTGTTTCCCTGACTTCCCCATCAGTTCCTCGAAAATAGGCACTCAACCTCTCTTTAAGCCGTTTCCGTGCCAAAGATATCCGCTTGCAGACATTATCATAAGATATCCCTTGCCGATCGGCAATTTCTTGATGGGAAAGCTCCCGATAAAAATGCAAAATAAAGGTCTCCCGCAACTTTTCCGGTAACTCAGCGATCGCCCCTCGTATCCGTTCGGACCTCTCCTCTCTCTCCAGAACAGACTCTGGACATTCAACCGTTCCTGTAGTAATAACTTCTTCAGTATTACCCACCCATTCAATACTTTCAATACCCACAGCAGCACAAGAACGTTTGCGGATAATATCGATGCAAAAATTACGAGTTACCTGATACAACCAAGCCTTTAAATTAGTAATTTTTTCCCCGAACTTTTGCACCTTTTCCCAAGCTTTTACCATTGCCTGACTCAGAGCATCCTCGGCATCCATTCGGTTAAAATTCATCATCTTGAGACAGCAGCGATAAAGCTGGCCTCGACTTTCTTGCCATTGCTGCCAAAACTGAGAGATTAGATCGGAGCGATCGTTCTCTGTTGCAGCATTATCTATTAAGTTTCGTTTTGTATTTGCTGTTCTGGAAGCCATAAAAAATGAAATTGGTTTTGCCCTTCTGATAAAACATAGATATTTTTGAGATGCTTTCTGACGGGAGCATCCCAGTTTGGCAATGGGTATGAATAATCACGAAATGACCACCTATAAAAAGCCACTATAATCAGCTTCCTTGGTGCATAATGGTGTCTTCAGATGTTCTGGAACATAGACTTGCTCCCCATCAATTTGTGAGAACAATTTAATAGTAGCCCTGTTATATATCTGTGATCCGAGTAAAACTCATAGAAAAACTCATAAGCACCTACACAGAATTAATTTTCTACTGCCAATCTCTGTCACCCTTAACCTGAAAGGCTTTGAGTATTTGCTCACGGGGTGACAACAAAGCTCAAACCTAGATAGGTGTTAGGTTAATGGTTTTAGGTTTTGGGTAAAATGAGCGCATCGGAGTGATTTGTATTGCTCTCTATTGAAGCAATTTTTACCATACAACGTCAATGATAGTTTTAATCAATCCATACCCGCACGGACATTCTTCCCGCTTCACCTAACCCCTAAAACCTAACCCCTGTAAGATTTTAAAGAGCGCTTGTCACCCCCTGAGGAATATTTGAAAATGTGTATGTAATTAATTTTGTGCATCTGCTTATCTCACGAAAAACTCAGGGAGCATGTCACAAAGCGCCGAATATTTGGGGAGCAGGTCAATTTTGTAAGAACACTTGAACTACAAACCCTTGAACTACAGTGTTTTCGGGGCTTCAGTAGCAGTCATGAGTTCTTTTAGTACATTTGTTCTATTAATTTTACATACTCCCTATCACTACTCGTCTCGACTGACTTTGGCTCAATAACTGCTGAGCCAAAAATTTCCGTCCAGTCGTCTTTTCCAACAACGCCCTTTCCGGCTTTTCCCGACTTTCTCCTACTAACAACTCCCGCTCCCAAGCTGCGTAGGGTGGGCAAGGTCTAATGAAAGAATTGAGAATTTTCCGACCTAGGCTTGCCCACCCTACAAATCTACCGAGAAAGAGTATTGACTTAATCAAATAATAACGATATAATTCCAGGACTTATGCAAAGGTACTATCTGTAGAGTGCAACAACTATAGCGCTATAGTTGTTGCACTCTATAATAGTGTGGTCTGGTGCCTAAGTCCTGTATATGTAATAATGATTATCAAAATTACAAAATTTAGCTAATATGAATGCCCTATTTACCGCCCGCACTTCCGTAGAACAAGTAGAAGAAGGTTTGTCACTTGCCCCCAAATTTGATGCCAATGGTTTGATTCCAGTAGTTACCACAGATGTCAACACGGGTGAAGTGCTGATGCACGCCTATATGAACGAAGAGGCGTTAGTTAAAACTATTGAAACTGGTGAAGCTCACTATTACAGTCGCAGTCGTCAGCAACTATGGCATAAAGGTCAATCTAGTGGACTGGTGCAAAAAGTACAGCAGCTAGCTATTGATGACGACCAAGATTGTCTGTGGATGCAGGTTAAAGTAGCTGGTTCGGGAGCTAGTTGTCACGTGGGTTATCGTTCTTGTTTTTATCGCCGTATTCCTACGGGAAAAAGTGCTATTGATTCCCAGGAACCAATTCAGTTAATATTTACCGAAACGGAGAAAACCTTTGACCCGAAAACAGTGTATGGTGATGCTCCCAACCCAACACAATTGTAAATTTAATTCTACTTTTCTTATTTAAGGAGAACAAAGTAATAGACCTCTTGCAAAAGTATTTTTCTGATAGTGTTTGCGTCAATTATTCTCCACTGTTCCCTGTTCCCTGTTCCCTGTTCCCGACTTCTGCAAGAAGTCTAATATCATTTCTGGGCTGACTCTAAGGAGTTATGGGCCGCAAGGCCGCTGAAGCATCGGGCTTACTTAAACTCGGAACAGGTGCCCCCCAAGCCGGTCACAATGGTGCAGGTGTTGTAAACCAGCATGCCCTGATAGCTGCCTGCGGGAGTGCCCTTTTCCCCGATGCCGTCGGCAATCAGCACATCCTCTGAAATATTGACGCCCGCCTCATTTGCCACGGTTCGCAGCACCTTGTCGTTGGCGGTCAGCTCCGCAAACAAGATTGGAACACCGATCGCCTGAATCCTCTCGGATAGGGATTTAACCTTGGCTGCTGTGGGTTGTTGCTCCGTTGAGACTCCCAACAGGGTATCTTCCACCGTCAGGCCATAGGCTCTGGCGTAATAGCTCATGGCATCGTGGGTAGTTATCAGACGGCGCTTATTCTGTGGAATGGTGGCAATTTGTTTGGGAATCCAGGTGTCCAACCGCTCCAACTTACTGGTGAGAGCATCAGCATTGCTGGTGTAGCTATCGGCATTGTCGGGGTCGATTTTAATCAGGGTTTGCTCGATTTCCTCTACCATGCGGATGCCGTTTTCAACGTCATGCCAAATGTGGGGATCGGGTTCCATTTCCCCTTCTTCCTCCACTTCAATAATGTCCTGGACTGCTTCTTCGTGGTGCAAGACACTGGATTTGAAGGGACATTCCAGATCGAAATCGATTGTATTCCTGAACATGGACATCCAGAACCGTTCCTTTCTGGGATAGGATAATGGGTAATGGGTAATTAGTAATGGGTAATGGGTAATGGGTAGTTGGTAATTGCTAGTTTATGATTACCGATTACCCTGACCAAAAAATCCAGCCACTATTTGGTAAGTGATTCACCGGAATTATAAATAGATTGATACTAAATTAAAGCAATGGCTTCATCAAAATCAAAACGCAATGCTTCTGACTCCAAAACCCCTGGCAATCGAATTGCCTACCAGGAATTTGGCACTAGCAATGACGCTGCAGTTGAACGAGCGATTCAGGAACTTCCCCCAAATCAGCAAGATTTGCGGGTACAGGCATCACGCAAAGGACGTAAGGGAAAAACCGTTACAGTAATTAGTGGATTTCAATCATCACCAGAAACCTTAACCAAGTTACTTAAACAGCTGAAAGGCCAATGTGGTAGTGGTGGTACAGTTAAAGATAATACTATTGAAATTCAAGGTAATCATACTGATAAACTAGTACAAATTATGATTAAACTGGGCTACAAAGCGAAAGTTAGTGGTGGTTAATGGTAAAAGATAAAATAAATCTGGATGTTTAAACACGGATAAACGGATAACCTAAGATTAGGTTATCCGTTTTAATTACTAATTTTAATGACTAGATTTAAATGACTAGTTTCGTAATCCTTAAAACATCATGATCGGAACGAAGATAGGGAACTGAGGTACTTCTGAATCCAGTAACAAAGGGTCGATGATACAACTTCCAATAAATGGGACTCAGGTCATGAGCGATCGCTTTTAGGGCTTTGAGTTCTTCTGCTAGTTCCGCTGCCAGTTCATTAATCCGTTCAGCGTGGTCATAAGCTTGTTGTGTGGCTTGTTCTATTTGGTTTTCTAGGGTTAGGGGTTCACTGATAGTAAGTGCTGGCTGTAGCTGCTGCTGTTTTTGTTGCAACTGGGCTTCTAAGGCTGCGATCGCATTATCGATTCCTAGTATCTCTACCGACCGTTGGGCGTTTTCACTAGCTTGACGACGGTAGGCTTGAGCGATCGCTTCTGGAGACTGGTCTTCTAAGATAATTTCCTGGCGGGTTAGGGTATCACGTTCAGCACGCAGTGCGGCAATGCTCTGGCGAATTGCGTCAATTTCTGAGTGTATTTGCTCCATTTTTGCCTTTAGCTATGAGTTTTATACTCTTGTTATATTGAACAGTCAACAGCCCTATCCACAAGGGGATGGAGCTTGTCACTAACAGGACTTACGCCATCACTATACCAGTAAGCTGCGTTAATAACGCACTATACTATAGCGTTTGTATTTGAGATGTAAACCTCTATGGTCTGTTTTTATTGTCAAATAAAACTGAGGATCTCTTTCCCCCCTTGGTTTTTCTGTAGCTGTTGGTAATCTCTTGGTGTATCAATATCAATTACACCTAATGGAAAAGGAATACTACATACGTCGTTGTAGTATTTATTGATTAATTTTTTTGCTCCCACGGTCTCATCTAAGGTTGCTAGTTCAGAGAAAAATATATGTTTAAACAAAACAGGTACACCTAATGTATCTGCATATTCACAAGCAACAATGGGTTTTACCGTAGCATGATAGGCTGCCACTAAAGAATTAATAATTTCAGTAGAAATAAACGGCTGATCACAAACAGTAAGAACTGCTGCGTCTATGGTTTCCAAACAAGTTCCAAGGGATAGAATTCCCCTACGAATTGAGGAACCCATTCCCAAATTCCAATCTGGGTTTTCAACTACCGTTACAGAAGGTTGCTTAACTTCAGAATATATCTGTTGGGCATTTGCTCCTAAAACCACCACTACAGGCTTGCACACTGAAGCCATTGCAGTCTCTATGGTATGGCGAAGTAAGCTGGATCCCTGATAGGGTAAAAGTTGTTTAGGTTTACCCATGCGGGTTGATGCACCTGCTGCTAGGATAATAATAGCAATAGTTGATTCAGTTGATTTTAGCTGTGAATTGGTGATTTTCATTTCATAATTCAAAGAATAACGAGATGCGCTTCAAAAACTTTTATAGTTTATCAATTGGGATTTCCTTGACTTGATTTCGTTCGTGAATTGGTTCCATGCGGTGTTTTAAAAAGCCACCACCACGGTTTGCTAACACGGCTTGAATTTCAGCAATGATGGATAATGCGATCGCTTCTGGTGTATCTGCACCAATATCAATACCAACAGGAGTATATAACTTTTCTAGCTGTGTGGGTGTACATTCTACTCCTGCTGTACGTAAATCTTGCAGTAACCTGGCAGTGCGTTGCTTGGAGCCCAAACAACCCAAATAGCTGATCTCAGCAGGGATTAGCACTTTCAAAATTTCTAAATCATCAAGGTAGTTATGAGTCATGACCACAGCAATGGTGTCATCATCAATAGATATTTGCTTGTGTAGAATTTCCCTGCGGGTGAGAATCACCTGATCAGCCATGACAAAACGCTCTTGAGTTACCTCACTCCCTCGACAATCAACTATAGTGACTCGCCAACCTAAGGCTTTAGCAAACTCTGCTACAGGTAGACTATCACGACCTGCACCAAAAATTATTAGGTGTGGCGGGGGTTTAATAAACTCGATAAAAATATCTACTTTACCGACTGCTAATTGGTATTGATGGAAACTTGAATGTTGATTTTCCAGAGCAGCTTGAGCATCTTTGAGCAAAGCAGCAGTCAAATATTCGTCTTTAATATCAGTATTGACAGTATTATTTGATTGCAGGATTAAACGCGCCCCAACCTGAACATTAACCTTACCTTCTACAGCCATAACAGTGGCAATAATACCTGGTTGCTGGTTGTGGAAACATTGATTAATAAAAGCTAATGGATTAAGGGGATTATCTTGATTTACAGGCTCAATCAAGACGTTTACCACACCGTTACAACCCAGGCCAAATCCCCAGATAATGTCTTCATCAGCAGTGGTATCATAAGTGACGACTATGGGTTTTCCGTCTGGCATTGAGACGCGAGTATGCTCAAATACATCATTTTCCAAACAACCACCGCTAATGGTTCCTACCATTTTACCAGTTGATGTGATCAGCATCCGCGCACCAGGTTGGCGATAGGTAGAGCCTTGAGAATTGACAACAGTAGCAAGAAATACTTGTTGATCGTTGTGTTGACTATCTCCGAATGCTGCTAGAATAGAATTTAGCTCTTTCATCTTGACTACTGGACACTCCTGTTATAGCCAAGCTTAACAATTTGGGCTCAATGATGTAAAGTAAAATTTTTTGTGGCTTTTGTGGAGATATTTGATGAATAGAATTATGAAACTACACCCAAGCGCACAATCAAAAAATCAAGTTTAAAAGATATACCGATTATTTATGGAAAAAGTTGCAATTATTGGTGCTGGACTTGGAGGTTTGGCTGTTGCTATAGCACTCCGTAAATACGGGTATGATGTCCAAGTTTATGAAAAAGCACAAGATTTTCGCCCCGTTGGTGGTGGTCTGGGGTTGCTACCAAATGGTTTAAATTTCCTTGATGCTATTGAACCGGGGATAGTAGAAACTATCAAAAATTCAGGTTGTGAGGTTAGGAAAAACGTTTTAAAGAATACTCAAGGTGAAACAATTCGCACTAACCCACGAAGCAGATTTGAGGATAAATACGGTCAGCAATTGATAACTGTTTGGTGGTGGCATTTGCAACAAATTCTAGCATCTAGACTGCCTTCTGATAGTATTCATCTTAACCATCGCTGCATCGGTTTTGAACAAGATGAGAATTCTGTGTCAATATATTTTGATAATGGGGAAAAGGTTAGTGCAGATTTTCTAATTGGAGCCGATGGTATAAATTCTGCCATTAGAGAAGCTTTAATTGGAGACGGCAAACCCCGCTATTTAGGAAGTATGTCTTGGCGTACTGTAATTAAGTGTCACCAAGAATTACTTAATCCCGGTGAACTCGGGTTTGTGAAAGGTAATCAAGAATTTATGTACCTCCTCAATCTCGGTGATGATTATATTTATTGGGGATATCGTAAATTATCATCAGATTATGTTGTTTCTCAAGATGCGGCTGAGGTCAAATCTCGGGTTCTCGATCAATTAGCAGACTGGGGAGAATCATTGCGATCTCTTGTGGAAGCAACACCAGCAGAGCGAATTTTTGAATCACCAATTTGCGATCGCTTACCTCTCAAATCTTGGAGTCAAGGCAGAGTTACTTTGTTGGGTGATGCAGCTCATCCCATGTCACCTGCTTTGGGACAGGGGGCCAATAGCACCTTTGAAGACGCATATGAACTAGCCTTGTGCTGTTCCCAAGCATCCAGCATTGAAGAAGCTCTGGCTCGCTACGAACAGCGTCGTATACCCCGTACCAAACTGATGCAAACCCGTAGTGCTTTGGCTAAAATGGGTGACAACACAACGGACACAGAGGCTGCTAATCAGCAAATGCAGGAGCAGTCACAGATGAGTCGTGAAGAATTTGAAGATTGGGTTTTTAACTATAAACCTGAGGTTGAATTCTATGATAATTAATCTAGTCTTTAGAAAGAGGAACTTTTATGATTATCAAAAATTAATTAAAATAAACAGAATATCACTCCAGACTAAGATTAGAAGTCCTTCCAGGATTTAACTTGCTTAATCTGACAGATTCACAAAGACATCAATTAAAACAATCTCTATGGGAACATGATGTTATTTTTGTCAAAAATCAACAGCTTACTGCATCGGATTTATAATAATTTGCCATAAAAAATTTTGAAAATTTGATGTTTGGAGGTAATTCTTTTTCTTTAGACCCGGATCTACCTCCAGATATCCAGAGCAAATATACATATATTTTAGGTAATCCTAAAGGATTTGATCAAGAACCTCCTAAAAAAAATGTTGGATCCCTGGTGTGGCAGATGCGTTTGCCCTGTTAGGTTGGCGAGTCAGTGGGTTTGTTAATAAATTTTGCTCTTAACTGAGGTCTTACAATGCTTCCATCACAGTCAACAAGTAATATTTTCATAGCTTTGATCAGCATTAAATCAAATAGACGCATTATACACTTGGAATTGCTTTAAAGTTTTTTTTACGATTCTGGAAAGATGCTAGGAAAAGCCATTGTTAACAACATAATAATGTTCATTACCCAAAATATCAAAACTAACCATAATAAACTTAACCAAGGTTGAGAGTAAGTTGTAGCATGAAGACCTGACCACAATTGCCAAATCCGAAACCCTGTATAAAGCGTTCCAATAATTACAACAACACTTTTACACAACCAACGGCTAAAAACTATTTCACTAGCTAGTTGAACAAAAACAACTATTAAATAGCATATAAAAAATTGACTCGGAATTGGTTGCCTCCAAAAAACGATTAACATGACACTAGGAAGGATTACCCCAATTAACAGAGCAACATTTACCCAAATTTTTATGAACTGTAATTGGATTTCACTATAAGCCATCACTGGTTTGAGTGGTAATGCTGCTTTCTTAACTAACCAACCCACTTCTAGGCTTAATAAGGTAGTGCCAACAATAAATAAAAAAATAGTCAACAAATGATTTGGATTCATCTGCGGATAAGCTGAAAACATTTCTAGATTTACCCAACTCGATACCTTCTCATGATACCTTTGCTCGTGTATTTGCCCGCTCACGGGGTGAGCAGTTACGACAAAACCCTTGATTGTACACCATTGTTCTCTCTTTTCTATATGCGTTTACCCTGATTGTTTTCCTCCTGACATTGGGCAAGGCGTTAATTCTGCTTTAGAAGATATCTATGTTTTCCAGGAAATATTAGCCGAAACTCAAGATAATCTTTCTGAAGCACTTCCTCGCTATCAAAACCTACGCAAGCCAGATATTAAAGCCTTAATTCGTTTAGGACAAATTAGTTATCCTTGGCAATATAATCAAGACCCATTACAAAAACGATTGTGGAGTCTTAATTTCTTTCTACGCTTTCTATTTAATCCCCATTCCTTCATAATGATTCAAAATCACGAATTATCTTACTCGGAGATTATTGCTAAAAGTAACAGGACTACTCAAGTGTTATTGATATTGGAAGGATTGGCAATATTGACTTTACTGTTGAAACTTGTGAATTACAATAATTTTTACTGATCAAGACAGGGAATCAACGTCAAAGAAGACTGTACTTCATAACTGCGATCAACTCTATATGTATGTTTATGTATGGTTTCTATATCTGCCTGTTTTTTTATCCAAAACTCAGGTCAGATTAAGTTTCAAAAGCTAATTTATCACCAAAGACTTGTTGCCAATCAGTATTAAATTGTTCAACGGCCAAAGGTATAGCCGGATGTGAAACCATTTGTCCCATTATACCTACAGGCAAAGTAATTGCACCAACCCCTGCTTGTAATACCTCTAAAACTTGACGGGAATTTTTAAAACTAGCAGGTAATAAACAACAACTTAGCTGTTGTTGTTGGACAAGTTGTTGAAGTTGCTCCACAACTGTGACACCATTTCCCCCAAAAACATCAATTCGATTTACATAAGGAGCTAAATAATCTGCACCTGCTAGTGCAGCTAAAAAACCTTGTTGAACTGTATAAATTGCCGTAGCTAATAGAGGTATCTGCTTCTGATGTAACTGTTTTATTGCCACCAGACCTATTTCCGTGGCCGGAATTTTCACCACAATATCATAGGGTAAAGCTATTATTTTCTCAGCTTCAACGATAATTTCATCTACAGATTGACTAATAACTTGAATGTGGAAACGTGCCTCATTCCCTAGTATAGAGTTTACTTCTTTAAGTAGTTGATTAACACCTATGTTTGCTTGAGCTAGAATACTGGGGTTGGTTGTTATTCCTTTAATTGGTAAGCAAGAGTGAAAACGTGCTATTTGTTCAACATCGGCACTGTCTAAATATAGTTCTAACATGATTTAATTTTGAATAAAAATTCTCTGTAGCACAGTTATAGCAATTCTCATAGTCATGAGGACAAAGCTTATCCTTTTAAGGCAATAGGCAATAGGCAATAGGCAATAGGCAATAGGCAATAGGCAATAGTAAAGAGGGTTTTAAGCGATGCAGCAAGGGAACAGGGGGTTTCCCCCATGAGCGACTCCATCAATACAGGGAATCAGTGTCAAATAAGACTGTACCTCATAAGTGGGATAAACGCTATAGTTATGATTTGATAATAAAAGTCATTTTGGGCAGCAAATTGCGTTCGCTCGTGCTCAGCCAACCTCCAAGCAACTCATACAATTAGCCATAGCGCAAGTCCCCAGAAAGGAATAAATCGAAACCAGCCAATCCTGCTGTTAACTGCCCCCAAAAGTAAAGCCTGAACAATGGAAAAAAGTACTAAATCTACACAGAAAGCTAATGTAAGTCGGTTGGTCATCAATTGCTCCCCAAAATAGTTCATTCTCTCGACCAAATCTCCAAACTCTGGTCGTCCCATCACCCCCCAAACTAAGGCAATTATCCCCACTATCATTCCTGTCCAACCAAATACACGAGCTAATAGTCCCTTGTTCGTTTCCTCCTTTACTGGAGGAATTGGTGTATTATAGCGCAGTGCCATATAAGGGGTAAGAACAGCATTGGTTCCGAACATCGCCAGACTCCAAATCAGAATCTTGGGGAGATGAGTTGTCCTTCTATCGACGAGGAGTAGAGGTAAAAACATGAAAATCCAAGCTTCGGCAAAGTTGAAGAGTGCTTCTAAGGTAGGATGAACCACTGGTGCTTCTAAATAATTAATGCCTACTCGGTTAAAAAGGGGTAAAATAAAGAAAAAATTCAGAGATTCATTTACTATTTCCTCTATAGTTTCTGGTTGAATGGCCCAAGCGGGTTCCCCTGGAATAAGTTGCCCTGGTGGAGATAGCAACAGAATGTAAATATAGGCGATCGCTATTAACCCAAATACTAGAGGAAGAAAGCGTTGACTTTTTGGAATCCCTTGGCCTAAGGGAGAGATTTCCATGGTACTTTCATCTTGCCGATCTTTCAGCAGTATCCGTATCAGCGGAGAGACTAGTCGGATGATAAAGAATGCCGCCTTCCCTGGTTTTATGGGGGGTTCAACCAGATCACGGGCTAAAACTAACTTGCCAGTTACCTCAGAACAACGATAAAAGCTAACACCTCGTCCGTTGGGAAAGGGAATGCCGTCTAACTCAACATGCCATAGTATTCCTACTGCCAGGGGATCGCCTGTGGTGATATCGTCAATTACAAATTTTAACTCATCCGGGATACCTTGACAGGATTCTTCCAGAAGTTGTCTGACAGCTTCCTTTCCTTTGAATGGTTGGGAAAAGTTGAGATCCTCGTAAATACACTGGTCGTCTATCCACTCCATCGCAGCGTTAACATCCCTACGATTGATGGCTTCATAGATGGACTGGATGACATTATGGGCAGGTGTGGTCATGAGATTTTAAATTTTAGATTTTAGGTAAGCATTTAGTGGTAAACCTGTATGGCAGGGATTAACAGAAGCACCTTTCCAAGAATTAAGTGATCAGCAATTCTATGATCGCTCTCCGCAGACATACAAACTATTGCCCTAGTTGTCGGCAATCTCTAGTGTTGATAGATAAACTCAAAGATTATTCTCTAAATTTTACCGCAGTATTGGCAATATTAGTCTTGTTACTAATACTAATTAATCTGAAGATAAGACTAGTTTGGATACCAGCTATGTTGGGAATATTGAGTTGAATTTGCTGCTATAAACTAGGCTGAATTCCGTAAAGATTTATCAGCAGCATTACCAAAAAAGGTTTACCCGTGGTTGACTTATATGAAAATTAACATCATCACATAAACATCATCACATAAAAGAAGAGGCGTTGAATGCAACGCCTTCCAATTTTGATGCTGTGTCACAACAACTTATCCGGTGTAATTGGTAAATCACGGATACGTTTACCTGTAGCATGGTAAATAGCATTAGCGATCGCAGCCGATACTCCTGTAATCCCAATTTCACCCAAACCCCGCACCCCTGCGGGATTAAATTTATAGTCGGGTTCCCCTACAAATGTCACCTGAATCCGGGGAATATCTGCATGACTGGGATAATGATAGGTAGCCAGGTCGTAAACCACAGGATAGCCAATATTGGGGTCAAAATCACAGGCTTCCATCAAGGCGTGCCCAATACCCATAATTACACCACCCCGTATCTGAGACGCTGCAGTTTTGGCATTCATTACTCGCCCAATATTCATCACAGACACCCAACGGTTGACGCGCAAGCGGGCAATGTCTTCATCTACGCTGACTTCACAAAAATGTGCCCCCCAGGATTGGAATGCCCATTTCTTCCCCTCTTCACCGGCTGCAGAAGAGGCTGTCGCTTCAAACGCAGCTTGTCCGGACTGATGCAGGGTGGCAAAGGCTTCTTGGGCTGTTGCGGCATGAGCCGTCTTGAGAACTGCCTCACAAGCCGCCATCACTGCTGGTACAAGGGTTGCTGTCATTTGGGAACCACCTGCCATCCCACCATTTGGCAGTAAGGAGTCTCCCATCTCCACCCGTACCTTTTCGACAGCTAGCCCCAGTACCTCGGCTGCTGTACCTGCAACAATGGTATATGCACCAGTACCCATGTCATTAGCACTAGTGAGGATATGGGCAGTACCATCGGCTAACAACCTTACTGTGACTGTGGCTGAACTCCGTAAAGCGGGGAAGGTTGATGCCGCCATGCCCCAACCAATCAGCTTACCATCACGGGTGAGGGAACGCACCTGTGATGGTCGATCTTGCCACCCAAATTGTTCCGCACCCAGCCGCAAACATTCTGCGAAATCCTTGGCAGAGAAAGGTAAACCCCGGCGCTGGTGTTCCTTAGTTTCATTTTTTAAGCGCAGTTCCACTGGGTCGATTTTTAACTCCCACGCCAATTCATCCATGGCTGATTCTAGTGCCCATAACCCCGGATTTTCCCCTGGGGCACGCATGAATGCGGGTGTCCCAACGTTCATCACCGCCAATTCCTGACGGGTTCGCAGATTGGGTGCAGCGTACATAACTGGTGTGATGCCTGTACAAGGTTCAGTAAAAATATCAACTGGTGAGGTACAGGATTTAACCCCATGGTCGATCGCCATCAAGCTACCATCAGCATTTGCCCCTAAACGAATCGTTTGTTCCGTTTGAGACCGGTGTCCGGTGTTGGCGGTCATTTGCCGACGGCTGAGAACAACTTTCAGGGGACGTTGCAGTTGACGGGCGGCTGCTGCACCAAGAATGGCATGGGGCCAAGGAAAGCCTTTAGAACCAAAGGCTCCACCAATAAAAGGTGTGATAATACGGACTTTTTCTGGGGGAAGTCCAAACAGGTCTGCATAGGTACGCTGACTACCCATTACCCACTGGGATGGTTCGTAGACAGTCAGGGTGTCTGGATCTTGCCAGTGAGCAATGATAGCATGGGGTTCCATCGATGCATGTAGTTCGGTGGAAGTTGTGTATGTTGCTGTAATCTCGGCTCCTACACCTGCCATGGCACGGGCATTGTCCCCAGCAGCAACATTCCCCTTCTCAAAGGTCATCTGTTGCCCAAACATGGGTGGAGCTTCCTTAAAGGTAGCTTTGCTGGTTTCTACAATTGGTTCTTGGGTGACGTATTCTACCTTAACTAAATGAGCAGCGTGACGTGCCCGTTCAAAGGTATCTGCGACTACCAAACCAACAATTTGCCCTGCGTAGTAAATTTGGTCATCTGATAACGGTAGTCGTGCCTCGTAGATTTTCGAGGTGAGAAAATCGTTAGCTGGTTTAGATACAGTCGGCGGGTTTTTATGGGTGAAAACTGCAATTACCCCTGGTGCTGTTGCTGCTGCTTGGGTATCAATACTTTTAATCTGCCCATGAGCAATATTAGCAGTCACCAGATAACCATGAACTAAACCGGGAATTTGATGTTCAGCAGCGTAGGTTGCTGTCCCTGTAACCTTTGCTCGTCCATCCTTGCGGTTCATGCCAGTGCCAATCACTTGATTCATGCTACCCCTCCTCCTTGAGCAGAAACCATGAGGGCGCGACGAATCGCCCGTTTTGCCAGTTCGACTTTATAACTGTTGTGAGTTAAAGGTTTGGCTAAGTCCAAGGCAATTTCTGCAGCCTCGGTAAATGTTGCTACATCCGCCGACTTACCAATCAAAAACTCTTCTGCTGCTGTTGCTCGCCAAGGCTTGTGTGCTACCCCACCCATTGCCAAACGTGCAGCTTGGATTTGCTCCCCTTGCAAGTTTACCGCCGCCGCCACGGAAATTAAAGCAAAGGAATAGGAAGCGCGATCGCGTATTTTCAAATAAACCCCAGATTTCCCAAAGGATAAGGTCGGCAGAATCACAGCCGTAATTAACTCCCCTGGTTCTAAATTGGTGTCTTGCTGGGGTGTATTTCCCGGTAGACGGTGGAAATCTGTAAAAGGTATCTGCCTTTGCCCTTGGGCACTTGCTACTTCCACCACCGCATCCAATGCCGCTAGGGCAACACACATATCTGACGGGTGGACTGCTACACACTGCTCGCTGGCACCAAGGATGGCATGAGAACGGTTAATTCCCGTGATTGCGGGGCAGCCTGTCCCTGGTTGCCGTTTATTACAAGGAAAGGCGGTATCGTAATAATAGGGACAACGGGTACGTTGCACCAGGTTTCCCCCCACTGTAGCCATGTTGCGAATTTGCTGAGATGCGCCAGATATAATTGCCCTAGCTAACATGGGATAGTTGCGGCGAATATCACTATTGTCTGCCACTGCTGTATTACTAACTAGCGCTCCCAGACGCAGACTACCATCAGCCATCGGTTCAATGTTATGCATCTGTAACCGAGAGATATCAATCAGTTGCGATGGCTGATCTAAGAATACTTTCAGACGGTCAACTAAATTAGTTCCACCAGCAATAAACATGGAGTTTTGGTCAGCAACTGCCTGGTTTACGGCATCTGACAAGGACGTGGCACGGGTATAGGTGAAGTTCTTCATGATGCTTAGTTATTTCCAGATTCACTGACCATCACCGCTGCCACAGGGTATGGTGGTTTTTGTCCAATTACCTGCTGTACGGCTGCCACAATACCATTGTAAGCACTGCATCGGCAGAGATTCCCACTCAGTCGTTCCTTAATTTCCGCCTCGGAGAGTTCAGCTAGTTGTGGAGGACTATGCAAATCTGGTGTTACCGCGCTAACACAACCCCGTTTAACTTCCTCCAAAAGAGCCACAGAAGCGCAAATTTGCCCTGGGGTACAATAGCCGCATTGGAAGCCATCATTGTCAATAAATGCCTCCTGCACCGGATGGAGAGTATCCCCTGTTGCCAAACCTTCAACGGTAACAATTTCCTTACCTTCTTGCATGACTGCCAAAGTGAGACAGGAATAAACTCGCTGACCATCAATTAAAACAGTACAGGCTCCACATTGTCCATGATCGCACCCCTTTTTACTCCCGACTAATCCCAAATATTCACGCAGAGCATCTAGGAGTGTTACACGGGGTTCAATGGTGAGCATTTGCTGTTCACCATTAATGGTAAGAGTCACATTCATCTAGGCTTCGCCTCCTTGTCAACTTTCTCTGGCCAATTACGGGGTGGAATTTCCCTTCCTTGATAAAATTGCCGCTCTAACTTACCCAAAAGCAACCAAACTACCCCACTCATGAAAACAGCTACAGTCAAAATAATAACAGTAACAATAGATACGCCAGGGTGGAGCAATACCAGTAACGGAAGCAATACCCAAACCAGTCCAGTCCCTACAGCTAATCCCAGCCTTAACCGTTGCAAGTTCCCTAAAGCCCCACGACAACTCGCGCATTTTTCCGTGTGGGAATGATACTTTTCTAAGAGAACTTCTTCCAAAACATTATTGATTCAGCAACGGAACAGGAGGTTTCCCACACTCGCCCTTTGCCTTAAAACAGTAAGATGCTCCCATTTTGTTGGGAGCATCTCATTTTGGCAAATATATCGTTTTATTTTGGCGGTAGAATCACGATGATAAAGCTATTTGCGGTATTTTTCTTCCAAAGTGAGATGCTCCTACTTTGTTTGGGGCGTTCTTTTTGTTTAACTCCCGCTAATTGGAAACAGGAACTAATCAATACTGGGTAACCCCAAGAATAGGTTGAGCCTTTGTGTTAGCTAACTGTGGTGCTGTGAAGGTACCAGAGTATAGAGGTGATTCCTCTTGAACAATCACTGGTAAGGATTGGCGCATTTGAGCAGCAACCGCTACAGTTTTCACATCATAGGTTTGAGTGACTAGCTTCGGATAAAGACCGATGCCAATAATAGGGATTAACAGACAAGCGGTAACGAAAATTTCGCGAGGCTTGGCATCTCCTAAGTATTTCTCAATAACTAATCCAGAGTTATTTTTACCGAAAAATACCTGTCTCAGCAGTGAAAGCAGATAAATCGGAGTTAGGATTAATCCCACTGCGGCTAACAGAACGATGACGACTTTGAAAGACGAGCTGTATACACTGCTAGTGGTGACTCCAAGAAAGACTGACAACTCACCCACAAAACCACTCATTCCTGGTAAGGCTAGGGATGCCATGGAACCAGCAGTGAAGAGGGCAAATGCTTTGGGCATTTCTTTCGCCATTCCTCCCATTTTTGCCATCGCTAGGGTATGAGTACGCTCATAGGTGACACCAGATAGGAAGAATAAGGCAGCAGCGATTAACCCATGGGAAAGCATTTGTAAGATAGCTCCATTCATTCCTAATTCAGTGAACGAAGCAATGCCAACCAACACAAAACCCATGTGGGAAATTGACGAGTAAGCTAGTCGTCGTTTGAGATTGTCTTGGCTAAAAGCAAGCAAAGCACCGTAGATAATATTGACCACACCTAATACTGCTAGCACTGGTGCGAAGTAAGTATGGGCATGAGGAAGCATTTCTAGATTCATGCGCATCAGTCCATACCCACCCATTTTCAATAAGACCCCAGCTAATATCATCGAGACTGGAGCAGAAGCTTGGCTGTGTGCATCTGGTAACCAGGTATGTAGCGGAAAAATCGGCAACTTGACACCATAGGCAATTAAGAAACCCGCATAAGCTACTAGTTCCAAAGCTATCGGGTAATTCCGATTCCCTAGGGTTTGCATGTCAAAGGTCACTGTATCTCCAGCAAACGCCATCATTAGCGCGGCGACCAGGATAAAAACTGAACCTGCTGCTGTGTAAAGAATAAATTTGGTTGCGGCGTAGAAGCGTTGTTTTCCTCCCCATATAGAAATGAGCAAGTACACTGGCAGCAACTCTAATTCCCACATTAGGAAAAACAACACTAAATCTTGAGCTGCAAACACCCCGATCTGGGCGCTATACATGAACAGCATCAAGCAGTAAAACAAACGCGGTTTATGGTTAATCTTCCAAGCCGCAACTATAGCTAAGGTAGTGACTAAGCCACTTAACACAATCAGAGGCATCGATAAGCCATCGACTGCTACAGACCAACTAATGCCAAGCTGGGGTATCCACGTATAACTTTCCCTGAGCTGAAAATCGGAGTTTCGGAAATCGTAATGATGCCAAAACCCATAGATGATTAGGACCAAATCCAGAACGGCTACACCTAGGGCATACCAACGAATCATGCTCAGCCACTTGCTGGGAATGATCGGAATCAGCAGAGATGCCACTAGGGGCAGCAGAATAATCGTCGTTATCCAAGGAAAATTTACGGAGACCATAGCTAAGAATAAATACCTATTGGCTTCTAGTTTCAGTATATTAACTAAAGTTAAGAATTGCAAAGGGTATTTGCCAAAAAAACACAAAAAAAATTTTTTGGTAACAATTGCTACCAAAAAAAGTAAAGAATTATTAAAAATATAGGTTAAATTGGGTCAAACCCAGAAGCAATATGCTATATGGTAGATTTTTGGTAATCAGAAGCAATTACCAACTATAACCAGCAGGGGGTCATACCATCGGATGTGGTATTAGCTACTTAATTCCAGAGCAATCTTGGTGCCTTGGGAATCTAAAGAAAGCGATCGCACTTGAGCCTCAATCCCGGCATCGGTCCAAGCTACCGCCATTGCCTCCTGAACTGCTGGTGCTTTTGACTCATTCACCAAAGCCAACAAAGTAGGACCAGCCCCACTAATCACCATGCCATAAGCTCCAGCATCCAAAGCTGCCGCCTCCACAGCGTCATAACCAGGAATCAGCTTTTGGCGATAAGGCTGATGTATCCGGTCTTGCAAACCGACCCGTATCCAATCCCCCTTACCAGACTCCAAACCTCGCAACAACAACCCCAAACTGGCCACATTCAAAACTGCATCAGCACGGCTGTAGCTATCAGGCAACACCTGCCGTGCCTCCTGTGTTGAAAGCTCGAAATCTGGAATTGCCACCACTGGGACCAGATCAGAAGACCAACCAACATCACAAACTACCCAATCCTGTTCTCTTGCTTCTTGTCCTTGGGGTCTTTGGGGTTTTATAGCCAAACCTCGACCGGTCAAACGACATCCCCCCAAAAGCGCTGGAACCACATTATCAGGATGCCCCTCAATTGCGATCGCTAACTCCATTACCTCCTGCTGAGAAAGAGGTTTACCCGCTAACTGATTTGCAGCAATCAATCCTCCAACAATCGCTGTGGCCGAACTCCCCAATCCTCGTGCCAGAGGCACCCCTAAATCAATCTCTAGGTGTACCGCAGGCGGAGTTTTCCCCAGACGATCATATAATGTTGCAAAGGCTCGATAGACAAGATTACTCTCATCTCTACTAACCTTGTTGGCTTCCACACCAGTAACGTCAATCTTAAGCTTGACTGATCCAGAATTTACCGATTCCAGGCGAGTGACTTTAAACTGGTTATACACAGTTAACGCTGCGCCTATGCAATCGAAACCTGGTCCTAGATTAGCGGTAGTACCGGGCACAATAACCCTGACCGTAGAAACAACAGACATTTGACAATATTCTGAACTAAATAATCTTGTCCTAACAATTGCTCTCCTGTCTACCGGGTTTAGTATATTTATTTACAGTTGGTTGCACGTAAGTGATTTTCAATTGAATAAATGACACCCAGGCAGAAATGAGAACGATTAATGATCTATGGTAATCATGAATCAGTGTATTCTCAGCCTGTGAAAAATTCGATAAGTCCTGAGTGCAGACCGTGCTGATACAGCATGTTTTAAATCATCAAAGGCCGATCAGCTGCTAGGGGATTTCTACTTTAATAAAACCTGTTACTCCAAAGCCAAAGGATTAAACACCTTGCGTGGTTGAATGTTAATTGTTACACATTGTTGAACGTTGTCGTAAAAGCATAGTCTCACAAATAAAAGATAGTCCCAATCTATTATTTTGTTGCGTTCACAAAAAACTGAGTGGAAGCAGTAGCGCGATCGCTCCTGCAAATAAATACCCTTTAAGGCTTGATCAAATTTCTCTCTAATTTCCGATAGGTTTTGACTTGCCGCAGACGCTCTAATGGCGGATAGAGAATCATCACACCTAAGGGAACTGCTGTAACTAAAATCGCGATCAGTACCAAGATATTTAAAAATCCCAGCTTCAAGCCGATACCTAAACTAATGCCCAAGGCTACCGATAACACAGGCACTCCTAGGGCTAAAATTTTACTAAACCCACGCTTTCGGCAGCTTTGAGCGACTCCTTCTCCTTCAAAGGCTGCCATAAACACTACTGCATCCACTGCTGCAAAGGTAGCAATTGCGCTATCCGTAGCGCGAAACTTGGCACCAAATCCAGCTACCAACAGGGCTGCTACTCCAGCAAAAAACACTGCTGCTACGGTATCCATCGCCTTTAACGGAATACTAAACCTGGCTCTGACTCTTGCTACCAGTTTCGAAATCACCCCAGATGTCACAGCCGCAGTCAATCCTAGCATTGCCACCAAGACTGAGACAAAAGTAGCGATCGCAATCCCGATGGTGCCACTGTTACTCACAATTCCCTCCCAAGCCGTAGTTTCTACCCACGTAGCTGTAGTAGCTAAGCCAATCAATAGCGCTAGGGATAGATAGGGAAGTTTTTTCGTGGCAATTGGTACCGGAGCAGTATGGATTTTCAGGGGTAAAACCTGAGTTGACTGTTCAGCATTAGTGTGAATTAATACCTCTCGCTCATAGGTTTGGTCTGCCATCAGCTTACTGGTATCTATCGTAATTTGGCACAACCCTTCATTCCCATTAACATCAGCTGTGTCCAATCGAATCCAGTCATGGAAGTAGGGAGTGTGGGCTTGGTCACTGACATGGGGAGCAATTTGCCAGCGGCTTTCTAAGGCTGTGTCTGGAACTGTGTTACAAATCGTAATAGTTTTTGTTAGTTTTTCCCCTAATTTTTTAGCTCTCAACTCTAGATACGGTTGGGAGAGTTTTGCCTCTGGAATCCGGATAACGTAAATTGGCTTGAGAGCTTCTAAAGCCGTTTCAGCATCAGGAAAACGGTCCTTAGGTTTCAGCTCTACCATTCTTTGCAGCCACTGCAGCCAACTCAAACTTACTTGAGGTAGACGATGCTGAAAATTGAGACAATAGTCTTCATCAATTAAAGTATTAATGGTAGTCGATCGAGTACCAGTGAGTAAACAAATCAACGTCGCTCCTAACCCATATAAGTCTGACGCTTTACTTAGGGCTTTATCAAATAACTGTTCCGGAGCCATAAACCCAATAGTGCCTTTGGCTACACTACTCACCGCTAGTTCACTATCACCAATCCGAGCTAAGCCGAAGTCTACCAAAAAAACATTGATCGTCTCATCTACTAAGATATTTTCGGGTTTGATATCTCGATGAATGATCGGAGGAATCCGATGTTGTAGGTAAACCAGAATGTTGAGTAACCCAACCGCGATTTGCTTAATCTCCTCCGGGTCAAAACTACGAAGTACAGCCAGGGAAGGAGCATGTTTGTATTCCTGTACCAAACAACAGCCCCTAGTGGTTTGAAATGACCCTAAGTAACGGGGGATACCGGGATGATTCAGTCCCCGCAACACTTGAATTTCCCCTTCTATGCTCTCATAGTCTGACCAGTTACTGTTGCGTTGAGCAAACTGAAACTGCTTGATCACTACCAATTGGTGATTGACCTGGTTTCGGGCTAGGTAGGTCACTCTCCCACCAGCGCGATTATGACCCAATTCCCTGATCACTTTGAAATGGTGACTGGATAAGTCTGGAAAATTGCTCATTAATCTATCGGCTACATCACAATTAAGCTAGGCAGCAATGGGCAAGTTTTAATCCTTTCGGTTAGGCTGGGCTTACCTTGCTTTTATTTACGATAGCTTTAGGATTGGGGAAAGGGAGCGACTAGATAATTTTTTTAATATGGTGGTAATGACAGGCGTTTCTACTTCTAACTGGGTTTTCCCTGATGTCCTATGAAACTGATCAAACGCACTACGCTCCATTATCAAGCTGATAACTCAGATAAAATCTACGAAGTCGATCTGTGTGATCTCGGTAACGAGCAGTATATCGTTAACTTCCGCTATGGACGCCGTGGCAAGACCTTGAAAGAAAGTTCAAAAACTGCTCAGCCGGTAGCTTTGGCTAAAGCACAACAAGTCTTTGATCAGTTAGTTAGCTCAAAACTCAAGAAAGGCTATCAAGATGTAACTGAGCCATCAAGTAGTCAGACTCAACAAGAGGTTAATGACTTAAATAGCAGTAACTTAACTACTAGTAACCTAGTTACCAAAGACCCACGCCATCAAGCCATTCTCAACGCGATCGCCTTTGGCGCGGCAGAGCCGATCGCTTTTGGCACGGCAGAGCCGAACGCAAATCCACATAGTAGTAAAGGGTCTAGTAAATGGTCCCAAACCCGAGCGATATGGCGGGCTGGAGAACTTAAAATTCCTGAAGCTACGCCCTTAATTATCCCCCTAATTGGCACTGATCAACCCTTAAAAGACTACTGCATTGCTTGGGCTTTAGGATGGTGTGGTGATGAGCATGTAATTCCTCACCTCCAACGCTTGTATGAAACCCCTTCAACTCCAGACTTTGTCAAGGGGATTGCTTGGGAAGCCTGGATGAAACTCTGTGATCCATCAACTCAAGAACGGTTGCGCTCTCAACAGATAGAGCAATTGCCTGCCGAATTACAATCCCATATCAAAACCGATAATCCTGCTGACTTCTCTAATGCCCTACTTACCTATCTAGACAGTAACGACTATACTCGTTTTGGTGTCCTCGATACCCTATATCAAATTAATAATGCTCAAGTGCGTCCAGCACTACTAGACCTATTACGCACTGCTCCCCTACGCCCCAACTACTTCAAAGCCATTCGCCACATATTTAAAATTGCCGAATATCGACAAGATGCGGAAGTATTTGGCATTATCGCCTACCGCCTAGACACCGAGCGACCAATGTTTCGTCAGTCTTATTGGCATAAGTATTACTGGGACAGAAATAGTCGCAAATATATTCCCCGTGCCAATTACCTCGGTAGTCCTGATGCTAAACGCGCTTACAGCAACGTTACTCGTGACTATCTACGGCGGCGGGTATGGCGGACTCTCAGGAAATTGGGTGAAGAATGCGATTGCCTTCGGCACGGCAAAGCCGAACGCAATTACATCAATCTAGCCCTAGAAGTATTACTCCAATATTCTGATTCTGATGGGGTGCCCGCCAGAACATCAACCTTGTATCGCTGGAACTACTCCAACTGGACTCGCAGCAGCTACACTCGCAACTGGGACAGCTATGCTGGTTACTTAACTTTTAACCATATTCTCTATACCAATAGTCCCCGTTACCTATTAATGCCCAACAGCCAGGCATGGCGTTGTCGAGACAACTACAAACCTGGTGATCCAGAGCCAGATGTCCGAGAAGAAGCCTTTCCTAAACTTTGGGAGCAACATCCAGAGGCACTGCTACAGTTATTATTACAAAGCCACTGTCATCAAGTTCATCAGTTTGCCGCCAAAGCCTTGAAGGTATGTCAGTCATTCTGTAATCAAATCGATACAGAGACTGTAATCAGACTAGTTAACAAACCCTACCAAGTAACCGCTCAACTCGGCTTTGAACTAGCAACACAAAAATATAATTCCGATAATCCTGACAATCCTAACCTAGACTTATTACTTGCCTTAGCTAACTGCCAATTTCCACCAGCTCGTACTCAAGCCCATCAGTGGATACAAGCAATACCATCTCATTTGATTACCGCCAGCCATCTGATCATCCCTTTAGTGATCAGTCAACACTCCGATACCCGTACCTTTGCCCGTCAGTTACTGACTCAATCAATAGTAAGTGAAGCAACAGCCAAAGTATTAATCGGGCGAATTATTGTAGCAGTACTCCAACTAGAACCAACTCAAACCGATATCGCCAAAGACACTGCTCAAACCCTGCTTCTAGGTTTTACCCCCCAACTCAGGACATTGGGTATGGGAGTAGTACTAGATCTGCTCCAACACCCCATGCCAGAAATCCAGGAATTGGGAGCAAGAATCCTATTCAATCACGAAACTCCTGCTGCTGACTTACCCCCCAAATTAATTGAATCACTCCTCAACGCTTCCCATCAGTCAGTGCAAGGGATTGGGGTTCAGATTTTCGGTCAACTTCCCGATCAAAGGTTGCTACAAGACTACGACTTAGTATTAGCGATCGCAACCAATCAACAACCACACTTGCGTCAAGGTATTCGTCCAGTAATTCAGCGCTTAGGACAATTATATCCAGAATTTGTAACTCAGCTAGCCACAGAAATCATTAGCCTATTGCAGCTACCAGAAAGACATGAAGGTGTTCACCAAGATTTAGTCCAACTGCTACGAGAAGACTTACCCAGCTGGATGACTAGCATTACCAAAGACAAAGCGATGGAACTTCTCCAAGCCAAATCATCAGCCCCTCAAGAATTAGCAGGATTAGTACTCCAAGCTAACTATACCACTTGGGCATTAGAATTAGAAATTCCTGACATTGTTAAACTAGCCAATCATGAAATACTATCTGTCCGTCAAGCCGCTTGGACAATGATTGAGCAAAGCCTCAACCGTATCCGTAGCAATTCTCAAGACATGTTAGCCGCAGTGCGATTACTAGAAGTAAAATGGCAGGATTCCCGAGAATTTGCTACTAAACTCTTTAGCCAACAAATTACCGAACAAGACTGGACACCTGAAGTCATGGTCAGTATTTGTGACAGTACTCGGGATGATGTTCGTCAATTTGGGAGGGATTTAGTCCTACGTACATTTCAGCAGAGTTATGGTCAAGATTATCTCCTCAAATTTAGTGAACATCCCAGTCAAGACATGCAGCTATTTGCTACTAACTATCTAGAACAGTATGCCGTAGATAATCCCGACCGTTTGCAAGACTTAATTCCTTACTTTATCAGTATTTTGTCTCGGGTTAATCGCGGACGAATTGCTAAACAGCGCGTCTTCGCATTTCTAGAAGGTGAAGCCCAAAAAAGCCAAGCAGCTGCTAAAATAGTAGCAGAAATATTAACACGACAATCCATCACAATGGCTATTGGTGATAAAGCCCGTTCAATTCAGATTATGCTTAAAATTCACCAAAATTATCCTACTATTCCTCTTCCCATTAACGTTAAACCAGTATCTGAAGTAAGAGGAGTTTAGGGATTTATCAGTTGTAGATTTTAGGGAGTCGGGAGTCGGGAGTCGGGAGTCGGGAGTCGGGAGTTGGTAGTCGGGAGTCGGGATTACCGATAGTAGGAGAAACCCTCTAACATTTTCAAATATAGCAGTCGCCAGGGCAGTTAGGACATGACAAAAGTCTCAAACCTAATTCTAGCAACAGTTTGACTTCTTACTTCTTACTTATTACTTCTGCTATATATCCTGATAGCTCATTAAACAAAATCCTGATTGAGGATAACACCAAAAATTATTATTATCTATTTCATAATTTGTCCGATTCTAAATTCTAAATTCCCAATTCTAAATTCCCGATTCCCGATTCCCGATTCCCGATTCCCGATTCCCAATTCCCAATTCCCGATTCCCGATTCCCTTGTTAACAATTTAAAAAATACTTCAATCCCCTAAAAACCATGGAATTTAACTACGCCTATAAAAATAGTACAGCCATTAGCGATCGCGGCAGCAGCACCCAAATGTCTTTCTCCCCAGACACCAAGCGTCCTCCCACTTACTTCATTGGTGAATTAGGGAAAAATGTAGCCTTTCGAGAAGCCATCAGCGCCCTACATGACGTAGTAGTTTCCGATTTACGCTTCAAACCCAAAGACAGAACCGAGTATAAAGAATGGCGTGCTAACCAAGACCAACAAGACTGGCAAATCATAGCCGCACAACGCCAAGACCTAGCCAATAAAATTCAACCCTTACAAGCAGAACTAACTCAATTAAATCAGAACCGATATCAACGATTATCCTCCTTTTATAAAGCCAGACAGCAGTACTACAATTATCTCTATCAGAAAGACCGTGATGCCTGGTTTGTCCTCGATCCAGTAATTACCGTTCATCCCGATGAAGTCTTCTTTGAATGTTTCAGCCAAGATGAATCCAGTTATGGGCGACTAGGAGCCAGCTACGAAGTCTTTAAAACTATCAGTGAATTCGCCTGCGGTACAACAAACATAGACTACTCCGCCGCCCTGTACAACGAATTTCAAAAAATCCGCAGTTACAAGACAACCCAATTTGAAATTGACCCCTCCGGTTTTGAAGTCAAAACCACCCATGAAGCAGCATTTAAAGAAGTCAAAATTGACCTACCAGACAGTTGGGTAAGAGGATTTCTACAAGTCAGTTCAGCCATGGCCTTACCCGCCACCACCTTTGACTTGCAGCCCATGGATATTCACAATATCTGTTTTGTGTTGCGTCGCCACAAAGAAAAAACTGGCCCACGGGGAATGCGTTACCATCTCAAACCAGGAGAACCCGTGCGAATAGTATTTGAGCCTTGGAACATCGAAATAGTCTGTTCGCGATCGCCTTATCAAGGTTCATCAGAACAGGTCATCCGAGTTTGGGGACGCCGCCGCCTCCACATCCTAGAACGTCTTATTCCCATTGCCAACAAATTTACCATTCACCTACTCGGAACCGGTATGCCATCCTTTTATGTAGCTGACCTAGGGGATATGTCCTTTACCCTCGGCTTATCAGGATGGACAGCTAACGATTGGTCTCAAGCGGGTAACTTTGACTTAATGGCACCCCGTGCAGATGTAGACCAGTGGACTCAACAACTCATTTTTGACGCACTCAGAGAAAACTGGGTCGAAAGTCCCCACAGTCTCGCCCAGCGCTTAGACTTAAGTCCTACTGCTGTCCTAGGTGCCTTAGGAGCTTACACCCAAGCCGGACGAGCCATTTACGACTTAAACAAGCAAGTATATCGAGTCCGGGAACTCTCCCGAGAGCCCTTACCCATGGAACGGTTACGGTTTGCCAATCAGCGAGAAGAAACAGCAACCCGCTTCTTAAGTAACAATGCCGTAGAAGTAACCTCAGTAAACCACACTCAAGGTACACTCCAGCTACAGGGAAATGTCAGAGATAAAAGCAAAACCTATAATCCCGCTTTGACAATTGATCCCGATGAACGTATAATAGCCGCAGAGTGTACCTGTAATTGGTATCAGCAAAATAAGCTGTACAAAGGTCCTTGTGAACACATACTGGCGTTGCGAATGCAGCACGCTCGTCAGTATCAATAAATCACGTCCATTCCATCAGTTGGTAAACAGCCTTGCAATCTGGGCGGTGGATCGCCGTCCCTGCGATAAGTTCAACCACGCATCACTAGCCTGCTCGTGACTGTGCGGGCTTTCGGGTGCTATCGCTATTACGGTTTCGTTTTCCTAAAACTAATTAGCGATAGCACCCGAGCCCGCTTGAGTTGAGCAGTCTAGTCCGAGGGAGTTTACGAAGGGGTAACCAACGGAGTGGGCGTGATTTTTTGGCGTTGTTTAATCTGGGAATTGTTAACCAGAAAAGGTAATTTTTTGATATTTGAAATAATAAATAAGAAGGGCATTGCTTGATTGAGCAATGCCGATACTTTTCCTCCATCTTAGATAGTGAGTTGAGTAATGGATAGTAAAATTCCCCTCTGTTTTACCTAACACTAATTAATCGAGGTGCCCAACTAACCATAAAAAAACTATTAACAATTAACGATTTAGGATCCCCCAATCTGAATATTGCGCACCCGCACCGGCACACAAGCATGGGTCATTTGAGCAATTTGTATCGGTTCCCCTTTACCACACATATTGGTACCAAACTGCTCCCGTTCCGAAGCCACTCCAATGGCATCAATACTATTCCAGAAATCAGTACTCATAGAATGATAGGTGACATCCTTGAGCATGCCCACTACTTTACCTTTCTCCACCTTCCAGAAAGCATCTCCACCAAACTGAAAATTACGTCGCTGCTGGTCAATGGAGAAACTACCTGTACCATCAATTAAAATGCCTTCCTCAGTCTCAGCAATCATTTCTGCGAGTGTGGCAGAGTGACTACCTCCCTCTGGTCCCGGTTCTAACCCTAAATTAGGAATCCGCACCATCGGTACACTTGACCAACTATCGGCGTAAGCGCAACCGTTACTACTGGCATTACCTAGTCGATAAGCGGTTTCCCGGTCAGTGAGGTAGTCTACTAAAATGCCATCCTTGACAACATACCAATCTTGTGCAGGTACCCCTTCATCGTCATAAGCTAAAGTACTACGTCCCCCCGATTGAGTGCGATCGCATTTAAAATTCACCCAAGGAGCAGCATATTGCAGCTTGCCCAATTTATCAGTAGTCGCAAAGCTAGTACCAGCAAAATTCGACTCATAGCCGTACACCCGATCTAGTTCCGTAGGGTGTCCCACCGATTCATGAATTGTTAGATAGAGATTACTAGGCTTCAGAATCAGAGTGCTGCGAATACCAGAAGGTCCTTTGGGAGCATGAACCTTCTCTATCGCTTCTTCTGCTACCCGTTCTACATGATTCAAAAGGTCTGGAGGTTGAATATGCTCATAACCGATATTTAAAGGTGGACGCTCATAGCTACGGCTTTGAGCATCCCCATTAGCAACGGCTGTACAACCCAGACCTGGATAGCTGCGGTAGATAGTCTGTTCAATTAGGGAATCAACAGTAGAGGCAAAAATCTTGTCTTCACGAGTAAAACGTAGGAAAGAGTAAGCCTTCTTAATTCCGCGATCGCTATAGCTAAGCAATTGATTATTAATACGCAATAGTAAATCAGCTTTCTCAGTAATCGGTATAGTAAACGGATCAATTTCGATTGGAGTAATATAGCTATCGCGATAGGCTTCTACTGGCGCTAATCTTACCTGTGTTTGCTGAGAAAGGCGGCTACCTTTAGCAATTTCTACAGCTAAAGCCACCATTCGTTCCACTTCCTCTGGAGTTTTATAAGGACTAGCCGCAAAGCCCCAAGCGCCCTTGAGTAAAACTCTTACCCCAAAGCCAGAACTAACATCATCACAAAGTTGGCTAAGGGAGCGATCCTGTGCGGTTAATTTTTGATTACGGTAAGTACAAATACGGATATCGCCATACTCACACCCAGCTTTACGAATTAAATCAATCCCTAGTTTCGCCAAGTTTTTCCCCAAGTCAGTAGTCGTAATTGGTGATAAGGCTTGTATCATATGTAAAGTATGTAAATAATTTTTAAGAACAATGCCTAATATGGATTAAAGTTGCTATAATTCCACTGGAATTAGATTAGGCTTAACCTAGCACTCTCCTCATTTTAATAAAGGTCAGTACAATCAAGGTCGCTGGTTGTAACCAGTCAGCCTAATCCTAAAAGGAATAAGAAGTAATAAGAACCAATAATAAATCAGCGTGTTTCTAGTTGTCCAGACTCAATCATTTACTAGCAGCCCTAGGTCAAATCCCTGAGTTTTCCTGGATTATTGATATCTAAACTATCGGCTAATCTGAAATAGCTTCAGGAATTCTACATCTAGTTAGCTGGTGATAGTTAATTGGCTCCCGATTATCCATTACCCATTAGCGTTCACCACAAGGTATTCGTATTTAACTTTTTACCAATGGCGACCTCTCATCCCAGCAGGAGGAATCAGTGCCCTTCTATTATCTTCCTAAAAAAAAATATATAAATTATACTTTTAACAGATTACAATTACTAACAAAGAAACTATGCTGACTGGCTTAATGTTAACAAAAATAATTACAGTCTTTACTGCGATGGGAATGAGTTTACTTTTAGTGAACGTAGATTCCTACCAACTAGTTAGCCCTGAGCAATCTTACCCCACAGCAAATAACTACCAGACCAAAGAAAACAAAAGTATAACCAAAATTAAATTTGGCCAGACTAAAGATGGTCAGAAAGTTGATCTCTATAGCTTAACCAATACCAATGGTTTAGTAGCGAAAATAACCAACTATGGTGCGACTCTTACTGAATTACACTTGCCTGAAAACAGCGGTAAGCTAGATGATGATACACAATATTTTACTGACTCAGTCAATCAGCCTAACTTTCCTTCGATTATCTTGAATCCAGGTGAAACTTATCGACACCTAATGGTTTATAAATTTTACACCAAACAAAATAATCTAGGAGAAATTATTCCTCCCAATACTCAAATTCAAAAAGTAGCAGGAGGTTTTAAGTTTACTGAAGGACCTGTTTGGCATCCCGATGGCTTTCTGCTATTTAGTGATATTCCAGCTAATACCATTTATAAATGGCAACCAGAGCAAAAAACCGAGATTTTTCGTCAACCTTCTGGCAATGCTAATGGTAATACCTTAGACCGCTCAGGGCGTTTAGTTACTGCCGAACATAGTAATCGTCGTCTATCCCTCACACAGAAAGATGGAAAAATTGTAACTCTAGCTAGTCACTACCAAGGCAAGCGGCTGAATAGTCCCAACGATCTAGCAGTCAAATCAGATGGTAGCATCTATTTTACCGATCCTCCCTATGGCATCAAATCCGAACAAGAAGAATTAGGCTTTTATGGTGTTTATCGCCTAGCACCAGATGGCAAACTAACCCTGCTTGTTGATGACTTTGTCCGCCCTAATGGTATTGTCTTTTCCCCAGATGAAACTAAATTATATGTGAATGATTCACAAAGAGGTCATATTCGGGTTTTTGATGTCAAGCCAGACGGGATGTTAGAGAATGGAAAACTTTTTGCCGAACTGAAACCTCCTAGTAAAGAGGGGGCAGCAGATGGTATGAAGGTAGACATCCAAGGAAATGTTTACAGTACTGGACCTGGGGGAGTTTGGATTTTTGATCCCAGCGGCAACCTACTGGGCATTATTGAAACACCAGAAGCGCCCGCTAATTTAGCCTGGGGCGACAGCGACTACCAAACCCTTTACATTACAGCTAGAAACAGTCTTTATCGTATCCGTCTTAAGATTAAAGGGATGCGCTAGAAAGTCATACCAATTATCCTGGATTAATCAGATAATTAGTAGGAGTATATAATTTATAATTCAGATTAATGGTAGTGGTACACAAGTAGTGATCGATGACAGAAGCGTCTAAACCTCGTCTATTTTCTGGAGATATCTACTGAAAATAGTTCAAGATTGAGTGCATACATCTCATCCTGGAACCGCATAAAAATATTCCATACCTCTTCAGTCACCATATAAACTAGGCTACGGGAAACTTCTATCTCTTCCAGACGGCGGGCTAGATGGATAGAATCTCCAGCATGATCCGCTTCTACCACGCTATGTAAGGTGAGCCAAGTTAAATCATGCTCAGAAATTTCCTGAGTCCGCATGATTTGCTCATTGAGACATTCAATGAACTTCTTGGCGTAAATTTCTTCTACCAAAAATGCAGCGATGATAATAGTCGGATCAGGAGCATTAAAATAGCCTTCTAGTCGTTGTCTTAGTTTTATCCCAGGTGAGCTAATGTTCAGAGCATCCATCTTCCCGGTAGCAATTGACTCTGGTTGCCAGGGATGAAAGGCATGATAAAAGCGATTATATAGTAAAGTATGACACTGTTCAGGATTTCCGTTCCCAAGTTCATCATAGAGCTGTTTTACAAGTAAGCAACGAATAACATTATCGTCGATTCTAGACACAGCACTAGCGAGCCAGCGGACAAACTCTGCAGTAATCCCCTGAAGATTATGGAGAAGCAACCAAATGCTGGAAAGATCGATAGGCCTTGAATGCAACCACTGGAAGTAGTCATTTCTTATATCTTTTTGCTCGTAAAAATCAATGACTGCTTCTAGGCTTTGGTAATTCCGATCTGGAGTAGTTGAGTTATTCTCAGGAAAACTCAGAGACACTGGTGATTCTTTCTGAGAAACCGAATTAAATGTAACCATACAAAAATATCTTGTTAAAAAATTTACCCAAAAATATCAGTCTACTATTTATTATAGTAGTTTATAGTAATTCAAGAGTGTTGTAGTCTTTAACTTGACTATCGTTTCCCTGATGCCCGATATATTGTCAATGCTACGGCACACTCAGGCTGGTTCGTAAGATTTCGGAAAAATTCTAGACCGGCTTCTAGCCTTTGAGAATCCTTTCCCAGTTTTCGTGTCATTTCCATCAGAGTTGGTTGTATACAAGAGTGCATATACTCTACCAACTTCTCTAGATCTTGATCTTCAGTATTACCAAAGTTATAAAACGCCCATGGTATATTAGTGACCTCCCGAAAACCCACTGAAGTTAAAAGTGGTCCCAAAATTCGCCCGATACAGGGATTACCATCTGCATATAAGAACATTTCACGGTAAGATTGTAGTAAATATTGATAATCAGGGGAGTCAGGCCAAATCAGGTGAGTTTCGTAATCAGTTTCAGTTACGGTAATTCGACCGCCTGGCTTGAGGACACGGTACGCTTCCTCCAGAATTGCTTTAGGATTTGAGACATGTTCTAAGAACCAGATGGCATAAACATGATCAAAACTGGCATCGGGCCAAGGAAGCTGAATGGCATCACCTACACGCAGATCAATGTTGTTTTCAAAACCAAGAGTATGTAAATAGTGCTGAGCGCATTCTATTTGAGTAGATTCGAGATCGATTCCAGCTACTCTCAAATCTGGAAAACTGTCTAGAATTATTCCTAAGACAGCACCTGTACCACAGCCGATTTCTAACAAATTCTCGGTCGGAAACAAATTGAGATCGCGCAATAGCACTTTGTCCCGCCAATATTGAGCTTGTTTAACTAAGCGTTGTTGCTCTTGATGTGAATAGCCATGTATGTACTTTTTGGACAAGTGTTAGTCTCCCAACTGAACTAATTTAGAATATTGTCGATGAAGTTTCTAAATTAAAATGAATGATTTGAACACACTTTAATTTGCCAGGACAAGAGTGTGTTCAAATTATCTCAACTATCCTATTGTTTCTAACACAGTATATCTTAATTTTTCTGCTGCTTCTTCCATTTCTACTAGTGATTCAATCGCCATAACATCTGTAAGTGAAACACCTAAAATTTGAGCAGCTTTCCGAATGGCTTCCTTCTCCTTTTGATGATATTCTCTATCAGCTCGGCACATCTTGATCGCTTGATATAAAATAACTTTTGGCGAATTCATGGGAAAATCAAAATTAATCTTCTCCAATAGCTCTTCGAGATTAACATCTTTCCAATTAAGGTTTTTGACAGTGGCAATATACTCTTTACTGATTTCTGGCAAATACTCTTCAGTACATCCGAACAAAACCAGCTCATTAATGTACCAATCCAATTCTGCCTCTGCCAGCTCACCCTCTGCACCAGCAATTGCCAACAACACACGACTATAATTAACCGCAACATCAAAGTCACCAGGTTGGTGAATATTGTATTGTCTTTTTGAATAGGGGGATGGTTGCAGTGCCTTGCCGTTACTCATATTTTGTACTGGATTTGTCTAAGACTGATTTAATAATAAGCAATTTATCCTATACTAAAATTTTAACAATGTCAATTTTTTATAGGGCGTGTCATGAAATAGGTATCAATCTAGTTTAGAATCGATGCATATCGTTAACAAATAATCGTCGGGTCTCATCTCCTGCATAGGTAAGCAGGTTCAAGCGAGCAGCTTTATTTCTTCCAGTTCCACTATTGGGAATTTGAACAACTTCTTCCAATCCGACAGAGAGTTCTGACTTTTTAATTGGCTCGGGAATGGGATCGGTTATCTGGGCAGAAGAAATGCTGGCAACAGCAAAGATGACCAAGAAGAGCGACAAGATAAAACAGAGAAGGCGAAATTTATTCATACATAATATGAATGCTGCTAAGGTAAGGGCGCGGACGCTAAAAATATGAGAAATACCAAAATACGAAACTCCTTGCTATAACTAGCTTGTGAGCAATTGAGCTTGGAGTCATGGTGGCGTAATTTGGTTTTTTGCATATTACAGCTCAAGGCACTGGTTCCGCAATTATTTACCACAAGAGCAACATCAATCTTATACTTCTGTTGTAAATTGTTATTAGGGTAGGTTATCCCTATTAACTAAGTCTTAGCATCTAAGACCTAGACACTTGTTGGTGCATTCTACAGAGTAACTCTAATGGAAGATTTAACAACTATCAGCAAACCCAAGCATATTGTTTTAACCTCCCATCCCAACTCTTCTAGATTAAATTCTCCAGCAATTAACTGGGGAGAAAGTGACCCCCTCAAACGAGGACCTATTGTCGGAACCTTAGTTAACTCAGCTCATCGCAATGTTATTGGTACTCACTCAGGCTCCTATTCAGTGTATCGAGCTTTAGCCGTAGCCAGTGGTACACTCCAGCCCAATCACCGCCCGGATCTCACCAACACTGCTCCCATCGTCCCCATTGGTCCTCATCCCAGTTGGACTGACCCTAATTTGATTGTTTCTCTCGACCCCTTTGGGGCGATGGTAGGTGAAGTTTATAGCGATTTATATCAGCAGGGATACGACATTAGACCCACAATTGCCATCACCAAAGCTCATATCAATATGCCAGAACTACAGGATGCTGTAGAGAAAAACCGTTTAGCAATTGATGGCAAAATTCTTAAAAACGATGGTAGTTTAGTAGTCACTAAAGTAGCAATTGACCCGGTTTGGTATCTACCCGGAATTGCCCAACGATTGGACATTCAGGAAAGTTACCTGCGCCGTGCTCTATTCCAGCAAACCGGTGGCATGTTCCCCGAACTGATCACCCGCCCCGATTTAAAGGTATTCTTACCCCCGATTGGTGGCATCACTGTCTATTTAATTGGTGATGTGGCAGCCATTACTGAACCCAATCGACTGCTGGCTGTACGAGTTCATGATGAATGTAATGGTTCCGATGTTTTCGGTTCCGACATCTGCACCTGTCGTCCCTATCTAGTCCATGGTCTAGAAGTCTGTGTCCAGACAGCCCAAGCTGGAGGTGCAGGTGTCATTGTTTATTTCCGTAAAGAAGGTCGCGCCTTAGGTGAAGTAACTAAGTTTCTAGTGTACAATGCCCGGAAACGTCAGGAAGGAGGTGATAGCGCTAATGCCTACTTCAACCGTACAGAGTGTGTGGCTGGGGTTCAAGATATCCGCTTCCAAGAACTAATGCCTGATGTGCTCCATTGGCTGGGAATTAAACGAATTGACCGTTTTGTCTCCATGAGCGATATGAAATATAACGCTATCGTTCAATCCGGTATTGAGATTATTCAGCGCATTCCCATTCCAGAACACTTGATTCCCGCTGATGCCCAGGTAGAAATCGCTGCCAAAAAAGCTGCTGGTTATTACACTGAAAATACAACTGAACTAGATGCGATCGCATTAGATCAAATTCAAGGGCGTGGTTTAGCCGATTAGTATTTATCCTCAATAGTCAATACTCACCCCCGAGTTGCCTATTCCCTAATTTACTGTTACCTATGTCAACTGTGGATAATGGACAACAGCAGTTAATCGCTTACTTAAGAACCCCATTGGCAATTCGGGAGAGATGCGATCGCATTTTCACCTTAGCTACTGTTGACCAGTTGCAGTACTTTCGCTGCAATTTAACCAAGCTAGAGCAAGTAGCTAACTATGTCATCGAGGTAATGCACCAGCACTACCCCGATTTTCAGATTCCATTTCATAGTCGCTGGCGGCATTTTGAAGTAGGAAATGTCCCTCGTTTTCAGGAACTAGACCAGAAATTGGCAGGATTCACTCCACTCCAAAAAGCCCAAACCAAATTCGACTTAGTCATCATTAGCGTCCTGCTCGATGCTGGGGCTGGCAGCAATTGGCAGTATCATGAACCAGAAACCGGACTAGTGTTTCGCCGTTCCGAAGGATTAGCCGTTGCTAGTTTCCGCATGTTCTGTCAGGGAGCTTTCTCCAGCGACCCAGACCTACCTTGGCAAGTCGATGCCAAAGGACTTCAATCCTTGAGTGCCCACCACTTAGCCCAGGGATTCCAGGTCAGTCAAACCAATCCACTAATAGGTATAGAAGGTAGGCTAGCCTTACTAAAGCGCTTAGGTAAAGCACTGGTTGATGATCCACTGATGTTTGGCAAAGTCAATCCTCGTCCTGGCAACTTAGTAAATTACTTGTTAAATGACTTGGTAAATTACCAATTGCTAGATAAGTTGCAGGTTACCAAGGGATTGCACGATAGCAACTTGAACCGTGAAAGTTGCCAAGACAACCAAAGCTTGGTCAAGCCACTTAAAGATTCACAACCTCCCCAGGAGCAACCTGCAACTTGTCAATCAGCTAACCTACAACCTGCCAACCTACAACCTGCAACCTGTCAACCTGCCAACCTTCTGAGTGCCACTAACCTATTCAGCACCGTCCTGGAGGGATTAGGGGAAATTTGGCCAAAACGAGAATCCATAGCGGGGGTAAATTTAGGGGATGTGTGGCAACATTCTGCTCTCAAAGGGGATAACTATGGTTCCGAGTATGTACCATTTCACAAGCTCTCTGAGTGGTTAACTTACTCCCTATTAGAGCCATTGCAGGAACTGGGTTTAGAGATTACTGAACTTGATCAGTTGACCGGCTTAGCAGAATATCGCAATGGGGGCTTATGTTTAGATCTAGGATTACTAGAGGTAAAGCATAGCGCTATTTTACAACAGTCTCACTTACCCAGCTCGGAAGTGATTATTGAGTGGCGAGCACTCACCGTTAGTTTGCTAGATCAAATAGCAGCAACTATTCGTCAACAATTAAACCTGAGTGCTACTGAATTGCCACTAGTAAAAGTCTTACAAGGAGGAACTTGGACAGCAGGACGTAGAATTGCTGCTCAATTGAGACCAGGAGGATCTTCCCCGATTCAGATAGAAAGTGATGGCACAGTCTTTTGACTATCCTTTGGTGACTCCAGTCTAGTTGGGTACTCTCGTTGGCTAATCTTGTTGAGTCAGTTACCCATTACTCCTTACCTCTTACCCTGAATAGCCTTTTTTCGTTCTTCGAGGATACTCCGAATGGAAGCTGTATCCAGAATTCCCATCAGTACACCGTTGTCACTAACCACAGGTAGCTGATCTAGCTGCTCTTTCTCCATAATTTTGACAACCTCTAACAGGGAATGGTCTGATTGAACAGTTTTAAAAGTCTTAACAGAATTCATCAGTGCTCTTACTGGAGTCACCGGCCAATTAGAGGTAGGAACAGTTTTGAGATCATCGACTAAGACCTCTCCAAGCAGTTGGCCCGCTTCATCAGTTACTAGAAACTTGCGCCACTGATTTTTACCGATAATGTACTCGTTGGCAAACTCCCTTAGAGACAAATCAGCGAAGACAATTGGGCTGTTGGGAATGACCGCATCTTCTGCTGTCAACCCATCTAGCTGGTTTTGAACCATAGCAGATTGGGCCGACATGCCAGCATTTTGGAGCAAGAACAAACCAATTAAGGCAAACCAGATGCCATTAAAGCTACCATACAGTAGGATTGGAAGCACTCCATAAATAATTCCTCCCCAACCAAAGAACTGACCAACACGGCTAGCGAATAACACACCTTTGTGTGGGTTGTCCGTAACTTGCCAAACCAGTGCCTTCAGGATGTTACCCCCATCTAGTGGTAAGCCAGGAATTAAGTTGAACAATGCTAAAGCCAAGTTGATGGAGGCGAGGAGTCCAACAATAGATGCCAATGAACTAGCTAGATTAGCATTAGCCTGAACGGCAGTTAGTAGAGCAAATAGTAGCAAACTAACAGCTGGACCAGCAATGGCAACTAAGAACGCCTCTAGTGGACTTTTTGATTCTTTCTCCAGGCTAGCTAGACCACCAAATAGGAAGAGAGTGATAGATTTAACCTCAATTCCCTGCTGGATCGCCACAAAGCTGTGTCCTAGTTCATGAGCTAACACAGAGGCAAATAACAAAATTGCAGTGACAAATCCTAAAAACCATGGCAAAACACCGCTCAATCCTGAAAAATTTGTTAAGTCACCTCCGAAATCAAAGGTGACTAAAGCTAGGACTAGAAACCAGCTTGGATTCACATAAAAGGGAATCCCAAATAAATTCCCAACACGAATACTGCCGTTCATGCAGACTACCTCGAACTCTCCTAAGACGTTTTTTTATACCAAGTTGGCTTATAAGGTAGTAGATAGGTTATGGTTCATGGTTAACATTTCATGAAATATATTTCATGAAAAATAGAGAATGATACCATGGCTAGTTATCCTTGGCAGTAAAGGGTTTATCGCTTTTGCCAATCAACAATCAACCAAGAGCAATGAACAATTAACCTACCTTCAAGCAACTCAATAGTAGTTTCGTCTTTCATGGTTCTATCGTAACGAAATGTAAAAGATTTGCCGATTGCTAAAATGCCGTAAAACCCGTCCACGCTTAGTGCGGTTTTAGGAATGCAGGTGGTTTGACCCCTTTCTGTTTCCATAGGCATAATAAAATTAAGCACCGCTATACGCTCAAGCGTGTTTAGAGCAACATCTTCTTTAAGCACTACCCCCTTCCTACTAGTTAAACTGACTCAATGATGTCCGTCTTTGAAACCAAAATTACCCACTCTTACAACCAACAAGACATCCAGCAAATTCTCAATCTAGCCCTGGCACGTCAGGAAATGGTTGAAGAATTTTCCCGTGAACAGTTGGTGGAAATTGCTTCTGAATTAGGGATTTCAACCCACACTCTCTTGGAAGCAGAACGAGAATGGCTAGCCCAGCAACAAGAACAGCAAAAACGTCATGAATTCAATAGCTACCGACGTAGCCAATTTAAAAAAAGTTTTGGAAAGTTTGTAATCGTTAATAGTTTTTTGTTGGCGATTAATCTAATTAACGTTGGTTACCTGTCTTGGTCTTTATATATTTTATTGTTCTGGGGTTTGTGGATAGCACTCAGAGCCTGGAATACTTATCAATTACAGGGCGATGACTACGAAAGAGCTTTCCAAAAATGGAAACTTCAAAACCAGGTAAAACAGATAGCCCAATCAACGTATACTAGTCTCAAAAACTGGATTCAAGACCAAGGACTAATGACTAAGGAGTAACATAAATAATTTGAGCTAAATCGCTCATCAACAATGTTTCTTCCTGAATATCTCCTAAAGCATGAGCCACTGCGATCGCTTTTTTATAAAAAGCCCGAGCTTCTAACACATTACCAGTGTCTTGGTATAACTGGGCAAACAACTTTAGAGCAACAAGCTCTTCACGGCGATTGTTTTGTTTTTGTGCCAAAGCCAGATATTCTTTTAGTGCTTTCACCCCTTGCCGATTCTTACCTGTAGCAATATGGGTTAACGCTATACCCTTCACCGCACGAATCTGATTGAAAACATTGTCAACTTTTTCAGCCAGTATCTGGGCAATGCGGTAAGAATACAAAGCATCTTCTTCCTGTCTAGCGGCGAGATACGCATCTCCCAAATTATTCCGAATATTCGTCTCACCTAACTTATCCCGAGAGCGACGCCGTAAAACTAGGGCAGCTTCATACCACTTAATCGCCTCGGGATAGTTTCCCCCTTGAGCTGCCACTAAGCCTAGATTATTCAGACTCAACCCTTCACCGTCATCATCCTTAATAGTACGGGCAATGGTCAGTGCTTCCGTAAAAGCTTCTTGAGCCGCTTTAAGGTTTCTCGTTTGCAGTAATAATATTCCAATATTATTTATACTATAAATCTGTGGCTGAAAACTTTGTTGAGAACGGGCAGCACCCAAGCCTCGGCGCAAGGCTCGCTCTGCATCTTGATAGCGTCCCAACTTGGCGTAAGTCTGACCTAGGGAATTGTAAGTCTTACCCAATCCCTCAAAGTCACCAATTTGCTGATAAATTTCTCCCGCTTGGGACAAATACGCGATCGCATCGTTCAAGTTACCACTCTGTTTGGCCAGCTCTGACTGCTCCAGGAAAAAATCTGCCCGATTTCTTGCTTTGCGGTCACTACGATTGTCTAAAGGGATTGCCAGTTGTTGGTCGATGCTCCGAGTCTGACCCCAAGCCATCGGGCTAGCCAACATTATCAATGGGGTAAAGCCTAGCGCTATGATTCCGGAAAGACTAGTCACCAACCTGCTACGATTCGCCATACCAAAAGACTCCGTTTGATCAACGTTTCTGCTATTGTTGAACCTATAATCAAAGTACCCAGATCAAGGGTGCAAACTAACCGCCTCTTATTCGCTCAAAACCGGTACTGCAAAAAGATCAGACTGTTCTCGATTCTTGGTTTCGACCCCCAGATAGACCACCCGAATATCCTCGGGTAAAGCAGCTTCCAACAGTTCATAGCCTTCTTGGAGTTCAGTTCTCACCTGAGCTGGAGTAATCATCTCTCCCTCCGCTTGCAGATAAGCCGCAATTCGCGTTTCACTCCAGTGAAAGGTCCCAGCCATGATTACCATCAACCGCACCGCTGGTGGTAGCTGTTCCAATGCCATTTCCAAATAACACCACAAGGGTGGTGGTGATACCTTGAGGTTATAGTGAATAGACTCAACTGGTGGCAAGTCTGCCTGGTTAATACAAACCGCCGTTAGGTTTATAATCTGGTTTTGGAAGGAGGTTGACTCTAGTCCATAATCCTCCCGCAAATCCATGCCACCAAGTTCGTGATAGATGTGACGCCAAGTCAGAGCAAATAGATATTCCGCCTGTACAGGCGATCGCGCTGAGTGGCGCACTAATGTATAGACAATAGGACTGTAGCGACAGAAAATTGCTGTAAAGTACTTCCCTTCAGACCGATGACGCTGAAACAAAGTCAGCAATTCCTGATCACTATGATGAAACAGTGATTTAATAAGTGGATGCTTAGATTCAGGAAAATTGGGAATTTGCACAATCTTTCAATAAAAGCTGTAATTAGGAGAATTAGACTAGATGCACCCTGATCTCACCACAACCCCCTCATGTTGAGAAAGGGGAAATGCCGATCGTTAACTGGCATTGGAGTAGATCAATGTCGAGACCTAATATCCTAGGTCTGCACTAGACCTCAAGATGAAGGAGATGGATGACGATACCAAGTCTACAACCTTTGGTGCTCCGATGCTCCTTCAGTTGAAGCTAAAATCGAGAAAAAGCGTTCGCGTAGCGTGGCCCAAAGGCCATCGCCAAGGTGCGCGCCTCCTAGGGCGCGAGGGATTGCTCGCGCCCTAGGGTCGCACCTCAATGTCTGATGGTAATAATATTACCTACGATTGGACAAAAAGTTCATAAAGAGCTTTAAACTAATTTATTCAGTTGCTAACTCTGTTTAAGTTTATGATTCTATCAATTGATATTATTTCCTGGCTAACTTCGCCCCTGCCTGTTGGCGCATTTTTACCCTCTTTGCCTTTAGATAGCCTGTTTTCCACTCAAGGGATCATGGTAATGCTCCTAGCCGCCTATGCCTTTGCCATGTGGATGTTTTTGACCAGCGCTCCAAAAGTTCACACCATCATGGTGTCTGATTTGGCAATAGCGCGACAGTTTTATGAAGGCTTGCTAGAGTTATCCGCAGCAGAAGTCCCCTTACATTACTACTATAATTACGAGCAGACCATGGGGAGTACCAGCATTGATCCCCTATATATGTCAACCAATCTGGGTACCACCCAAGCTACCCAGTTCAGTGGTGCTGATGGTCTATGGTACCAGTTAAAGAAGAATACCCAGCTCCACGTAATTTCTGGAGCTAGCTTGGGCAATAAAAACCAACAACGTCACGTGTGCTTTGACCATGAGTGCTTAGATCAAGTTTTGATGCTGGTGCAGATGAGACGCCTGAAATACAAAGTGCGCACCCTCAAGCCCCTTAACTTTTTGGTCAAGGATGTGGACGATCGTGTAATTGAACTGGCAGAAGTTTCTAATTAGCGGTTAAATCAATAATGGTGAGTTAATCAGGGATTAGGCGGGTAACAATTGCGCGTAGCGCACCAGCCTAAGGTTTTACGCCTAGTCACATTTACCATGTTTCAAGTCATTATCGCAGTACTTATCGTTCTGTTCGGTTCAGCCATATGTGCTATGGCAGAAACGGCTTTGTTTTCAGTGCCTACTGTTAAAGTCCGACAGTTAGCGCAGTCAAACAAGCCTACACCGTTAGCACTACTGGCGATTCGCAAAAATATGAACCGACCCATAGCTACCATTGTTATTCTCAACAACACCTTCAACATTGTTGGCAGCATCGTAATTGGTTCCCTTGCGGCTAGGGTCTTAGGAGAAGCTTGGTTGGGGGTTTTTTCAGGTCTATTTACCTTTCTAATTATTGTATTTGGGGAAATTGTCCCGAAAACCCTTGGTCAGATCTACGCCCAAAACATCGCCCTACTCGTGGCTCTACCAGTTCGGTTCTTAACCGTTGTGTTTACGCCTCTGGTGTGGTTGATGGAAAAAATTACTGCTCCGTTTACTAAAGGTCAAAAACTTCCTACCACCAATGAGGCCGAAATCCGGTTTTTAGCCAAGGTTGGGTATCAAGAAGGGGTGATTGAAGATGATGAAGCAGAAATGATCCAACGAGTATTTCAGTTAAATGATTTGACTGCATCTGATTTAATGACACCGCGAATCCTAACCACCTATTTACATGGTAATACCACTTTGGCTGATGCTAAACCAAGCATTATTGCTTCGCCTCACACCCGGATGCCTGTGGTTGAAGAATCTATTGATAAAGTTATTGGAATTGCTCTCAAAGATGAGTTACTCACAGCAATCATTGAAGACAAACATAACCAACCCCTTGCTTCTCTGATTCGTCAAGTCCGCTTTGTCCCTGAAACTGTTCGGGCTGATAAGCTACTGAAAACCTTTCAGCAAACCCGTGAACATCTGATGGTTGTACTGGATGAATATGGGGGTGTTTCTGGTGTAGTTACCCTGGAAGATGTACTGGAAGTGCTAACCGGTGAAATTGTTGATGAGACCGATCGAAACATTGATCTACAAGCAATTGCTCGTAAACGGCGAGAAAAAATGTTGCAATCTTATGGTCTTGATCAGGATTAGTTTTCGGAAAAGAATAAATAGATCATTTTTATTTGAGATGTAAACAGATGATTGATCAAAAAAGCGATGCATTGCTGCTATCCTTTTTCTGTTCCCAGATCCGCTGTTACCTGTTTCCTGTTCCCTTTAAAGCAAGCTATATAAATTTAAAAAATAGCTAGGTTCTGTGACAGATTTTATAAGCTTGTTCTTCTGATTCTTCAAGAGTTTTCAATTGTGAGTATAGCTTTTCAATGGTTTCTTGATCGGGACTTTTTTGGGTGACCTTAACAACTATACTATTGAATTTATTTTGGGCTGTTTTGACAACTTCCTCAGCTTTCCTACAAGATGGATTTCTGAATATTTGGTCAAGTTGAGGAAAACACCCGCTTAAGCAAAACGTTAGTATAAAGATTATTATTCTCTTAGCTTGGGCAATAGTAGCAAATTTCATCAGACAAGGGTGTAACTTAAGTTAAGTCTAATACCCACTACTTAAGGAAATCTAGAGTTTCAGGAAATTTCATCAAAACCTTGGCCGTGGGCCACGCTTCGGGAATGAACGATTCCACAACTCAAGTACCTAGGATTTAAAGTCTTTTCTAGAGCATCACTTCAGTCAACAGAGTATCCTGCTACTTACGACTATACAGATCGACTATACAGATCCACGGTTGTGCGCTCCTACTGAGCGATCACTATCGACCTCAGTTTTTGGTTATCTTCCTACTGGCACAAGCTTGAGATCATCTCTGCCACCCGCGCGTTCGCTAGCCAACGCCCTTCGGGCTAATCGCATAAGCGCGGAAGCTGACGCCTTTGGCCACAACGCTTCCGGAGCGAACGCGTAGCCCTTCGGGCTAATCGCCTTTGGCGTGGCCTACGGCCAATCGGTTCTGTCAATTTGCTCTAAATCCCCTTGAATTATTACGAATCTAGATTTCTGTCCTATAGGATGACCCTTAGAACACCAGTTTTGGCCTGATACGGTGGAATTGAGCCGAAAATACGCCAAAAAGCCAAAATAATCTATATCGGACAGGCAATATTGCACAGGTATTTAGCCCATTGGTATCAGCCATTTGGCTTATTTTTTGCTATGAGGGGTCACACCCCTCACCATTTGTGATAAATTTTAATTAGTAGATGCACCCTGATGATCGAGAGAGTCAAAAACCTGGCTCTCTTTTTTTTTGGGCATAGGGATTGCCTCAGACCAGCAGCGTTTTATCCAATCACTTGCCCCAAGCCAGCTGATCAAGCTGATCAAATAGACATCTTTAAAAGTATTTTTTAAAGTATTGCGAAATATATTTTCCTGAAAGGACGACTATTTAAATGTAGCGCTATATATTAAAGGATTGGGCTAATCTAATCGAAAACTTAATTAGAGGGATTTCCAGTAACCGACAACCACCAGGGTGAACTATTGGGTTCAGTATCAGTACTCCGAAAGGGAGTAATAACCAACAGGATTCCCCAGAGTGCGATCGCCTTTGGCGTAGCCCTTCGGGCTAATCGCATAAGCGCGGAAGCTTTGCTTCATCGCTAGCCAACGCCCTTCGGGCTAATCGCATAAGCGCGGAAGCTGAGGCCTTTGGCCACGCGGGGCGCGTTCGCTTCATCGCCTTTCGCCGTGGGATAAACCGATACTAACCGAAGAGCCGCTACACGAACGAACACACTCTGGGGAATATCAAAACTACCTACTTTGTATTGGGAGCAATGTGATCATGTGTTCCCAACAGCTGTTAATGCAAAAACCTTATAGTTAGCAATATAATTCTCGTGGATTTCGCTAAAATTCCAGCACTATAGTCATATCTAATAACCTATACCCTTGAACAAACAGGCAAAACCATCCCCTCCCGAGCCAGTAAGTGATTAGGAGAGAAAGACTGGAGTTGCTGTTGTAGTCTGTCGAGATAATCATCATTATAGTCAGGATGATAACGAGACAT